>JADGHK010000201.1 GCA_019686145.1 Bryobacteraceae bacterium
GTTCCTCAGAAAGAGAACTACCAGAAGCTTTGCCGCGCCATCATCACCGACATCGACGAAACAATCCTTGATAACTCCTACGCGCAGGCGAGGGCGATCCTGGCCGGCCGGGGCATTTTTCAAATCGATGACTGGAACGCGTGGGTGAAGGAAGCGCGAGCCACGCCGGTTCCAGGCGCGGCTGAATTTCTCCAATATGCCGCGTCCCGCGGAGTGACGATCTTTTACGTGACGAATCGAGATCATCAACTGGAAGAGGCGACACGGCGTAATCTGACGGACGCCGGTTTTCCCGTCCGCAAGGATATCGACACCGTGCTGATGCTGAACGAGCGCCCGGAATGGACAAGCAACAAGCAGAGCCGCCGGGACTACGTCGCGGCCAGCTACCGCGTGCTGCTGCTTCTCGGAGACGATTTGAACGATTTCATTCCTGCGCGCGGATCGGTTGCCGAGCGGGCAGCCTTGGCTGAAAGCACGAAAGGCAACTGGGGTGTCCGATGGTTCATGCTGCCAAATCCCGTATATGGGGGATGGGAGGATGCCCTGTTCGACAACAACCGATCGCTCAAAGACGATGAGAGGCTACGGATCAAGTACGACCTGCTGAAGAAGCAGCCATAAGCTTACGGCTGCTTCTCTGGCGCTTCCTGGACCTGATCCTCGGGAAGGGGATCGGGCGTGAAGGTGATTGTGGCCTCCGCACCGAACTTGCGGTACATCCGGAATTCCACCTCGTTCCGGACCAGCAGCTTTCCCTCCCGCATGCGAACCTCCGCCCGAAGCGGCAGAACATACTCGTTCCCGCTGATCTTTGTGAAGTCGTAATCCAGGACCGTAGACGCCTGCTGGATCGGAAAAGACGGAGGGATGTCGACCGCCTCCATCGTGACGCGGTGAACGATGGGAGTATCGCGGTCTACATAGACCAGTCCGCGGTATCCGGCGATGATCTCCTGCTGGCGCTGCCAGCTGATGCGCCATTTGGATTTCGACTGTTTGACGCGATAGGAGAAGACGTGGACCCGCCTTCCGCGCAGGGTCGCCCATCGCTCCCATTGAAACGCCGCTTCGGTCTCCGGCTCAAAGAGCTCCTTCAGCAACGTGCCGAACTCGCCGCTCGATGTCGCTCCGCCGACTTTCTCGTAAGGAACATCCATGTACTGGTTGTTAACCATCACGACCTGGTAGTCCTCACGCTGATCGAAGTAGCTGAGCTTTGCCGTTATCGTGTCCTGCCGCTGCCAGAACTCGAGACCCGTGGGGTCCAGATAGCGCCGCGTGACTTGCGTGCAAATGAAGTCAGGGAGCCGCTTCGAATAGCTCAAAGCGTACTCGCGCACCTCGTCGAGAATCCTCGCTTGCTCGGTTGAGGAAGGAGGGGGAATCTGTGGGCGAGGAGCTTTCGGTTCTTGCTTTGGGGGAGGCGCCAAAGATGCTGTGGCCTCTCGAAGGTCGTTCAGCGCTTCATACGTCTTAGGACCTGCGCCCATGGCCCGAAGGTCCTCGATCACCCGGGCGTCCAGCTTGTGCGTCAGCTTAATTTTTCGCAGGTAATTCGCTACCTGTTTGTCATCGTGCTTCAGCTCGATGGAGGACCGTACAAATGAGATGAGCTGCTCCACACTCATCTGCATCTGGGCCAGCCCCAGGCTGGCGGCGAGTGCGAGCAGACTCAACAACCGCGTCATACCTTCTATTGTCTATCGCCTTTTGCCTGTACGGGAAACCGGCGCACCCGATACTGTCTTCTCGATCGCCGCGAGCGCGAGCGGAGCCATGACCCGGTATCCTGCCGCATTCGGATGCAGCCCGTCATCGGCCAGTTCGGCACGAAGCATGCCGGAGCTGTCGACCATCGCCGAGTAGTAGTCGAGATAGGTGTACCCTCGCTCGCGGCAGAAGGCCTGAATCCACTCATTCATGCTCCGGATCGCCGAGGGAGGGCGGACCTTCGTCATTTCGAAGCGAGGATTGGTCCCCTTGTGATAGTCGCTGACGGGGAGGATCGAAGCCAGAATCACCTTGATCTTGTGGTGGTCTGCCAGATCGGCGATCATCGTCAGATTATTCCGGATGGTGGTCAGTGGAACTCCACGGGCGATGTCATTCGTTCCGGCAAGGATCAGCACAGCGGCGGGCTTGAGGTCCAGCACGTCCGCTTTCATGCGCCCGAGCATCTGGCCCGTAATCTGGCCGCTGATGCCGCGATTGATGAAGTCGCGGTCGGGGAAATACTCGTTCAATCGCCACCCATCCGTGATGGAGTCGCCGAGGAACACGACTCGAGGCCGGCCTTGTACCGGCTGTCCGACCGTCGTGTTCGCCTTCTCGTAGCGCGCGAGCTGATCACGGTCAGAGCCGCGGAGCTGTTCTTCCTTCTGCCTCAGGAGCGCCTGAAAATGGGCCTGGAGTCGCTCCTCCATCTCCCGCAGTTCTACCAGCTGCTTCCGCGCTTCGGCGGGGAAGGGATATGGCTTGGGTACGGCGTCGGCAAGGGCAAGGTAGGCGCGCAGAGCGGTCAGGTAGGTATAGGTCAACGCCGCATCGCTTTGATTTACGCCGACGCTGTTGAAGGTTTTGACAACCTGCCTTGCGTTTTCAATGATCGGCGCCCCGGCCCGGGCCAGTTCCGGAATTGCAAACCCGCCAGACTCCATTAGCTGGATCCCGCGCTCGTACAGCTTCAACGCATCGCGGACCGGCAGAACCGGGTTTGCCTGGCCCCAGACTACGGCGGCGGCCAGCACCGCCACGCAGATCGCTCTCAAGATCGCTCCTCCTTCTCAAGCTGGAGTGTGATAGTTCCGACATGGAACTGCATGCGGACGCGAATCTGTACCGGCAGCCGCCGCTCGTCGTCAGTCAGCCAGATGAACAAACGGCCCTTTCTCTGGTACAGCGCGTTGTTAAACAGAAAAGCCTCGTACCGCACCGTGTTGAAGGTTCCAGCGGGCGTGACGACGGTTTCGCGTTCCTGCGCCTCAACCCTCGCCGATACCAGTTTCTTCCCGTCCGTAATGGGTATATGCGTCGACTGTCCTGGTTGAAGCCGCTTCAGCCGCAGATTATACAGGGCTCCGACGATGTCGTAGGCACACTCGGACATCGTCAGCTCCTTCCGGAGAATCACAATGTCCTTGACCATGTCCTTTTCGAGGTATGACACCTTCCTCAGCTCGTGGTCGAAGACGATCCGTGTTTCCCGTTTGCGGCTGCCCTCCTCGGTCTTGAGCAGTACGTCGGTGGGACATCCTCCGTCGTTAAAGTTAACGAAGTACCGGTCCTCGACCCGGTACAGCTTTGACACAAGTCCGGCGGATTCCAACTGAATCTGGGCTCTCTCAAGTGGAGCCGGCCGCGGATTCCACGTCAGTTTTGCATTACCCGCCCGGATAAGCCGCCACTCAATTCCATAGTGCAGTGTGACCTCCGGGGATGAATCAGTTCTGGGAGACGCTTGCGTGGAAGTTTGCTGCGCGCCTGACAGTAGCCCGAAGGCGAGCAGGATCCCCCACAGTTTCAACCGTTTCAGAACCATGAACCCAAGAGTTTGACAGATCGCATAATGGGGCTGCAAGGCAGGAGACGCGCGAAGGGCGCCTGCCGAGTACCGGCAATCGCAGGCTGCCGGTCTAGAAATCGATTGAGGAGAGGATTTCGGAGGGCTTCTTGTTGAAAGCCCGGCAAATCGCGAGGAAGCTCTCGATGCTCGGCAGGTGCGCGCCGCGTTCAATGGAGCTGATTTGCGAAACGCTCAGTTTGGTCGGGCCGGCCAGGTCCTTCAGAGACCAGTCCCTCTCGACGCGAAGCATCTTGATCTTGTGGCCCAGCCGTTCCCGCAGGCGATCCTGGGGGCTCTTCCCCAGGCCGAAGGTTTCGATTGCATTTGCAAGGACCTGTCGCAGCTGGGCCAGAGAAAAGGGCTTGGGCAGGTAGTCGAACACCTTCATCTTGAAGGTGGCTCGCATATCCTCGAGTGAGGGGTAACCCGTAACGACGATGACGCAAAGGTTCGGCCATCGCGATAGCAACTGCTCGAGCACCTTGTCGCCTGTGAATTCGCCCATCTTCATATCGAGCAGAACGATGTCGGGCACGCGCTCTTGTTCCGCTGCGGCGAACAGGTCTTTCGGATGTCCGAACGTCCGGACGGTATACTTCCCCTCGTCTCTGAGGAAGTCCTCCATGTAGGTTCGGAAGTCGGCGTCGTCGTCGAGGACGGCGATGTCGACGAGAGCGTCTCCTTGCGATTGGGCTTCCATCGTGCCTTCAAGCGCCATTTGTTGTCACTCCCGGGCTTCCGGCTGGCAGGCAGACTTCCAGACGAGCCCCGCCCTCCGGGCGGTTGCTCGCCGTGATCGTGCCGCCGTGCTGCTGCACAATGCCTTCCGCCACTGTCAACCCCAGACCCGTGCCACGCGCATCCAGCCTCGAACTCACGAACGCATCGAATATGTCCGGGAGCACATCCGGGGGGATGCCGGGGCCATCATCGTCGACGCTGATGGCGATCAACTTCCGGTCTCCGGCAGTGGCTACGCGTGATCGGACGACAATGCTTCCGCCCGATTGTACCGCATGTGCAGCATTTCTCAGCAGGTTCACAAACACCTGAATGAGGCGATCGGGGTTGCCGATGACAACTGCTTCGTCATCAACAAGATTCGAGAACGCCACACCGGATGCCTCGATATTTACAAGGTTCCATGCCTCATCAATCAGCGGCCGCATCTGTACGGGCTCGCTCTCGTGCTTGCGGACACGAGCAAAATCGAGCAGGCCTTCGCTGATCTTCCGGATGCGCTGGACGCCGCGCATCATCCGGGAAACCCGCTCCTGCGTTTGCGGGTCGCGGGCGGTTTCCATCAGCTTCTCGATCGAGCCCTGAAGTACGGCAAGCGGCGTGTTGAGTTCGTGAGCAACGCTCGCGCTCATCAGGCCCAGGCTTGCGAGGCGGTCCTGCTGCTCCAGGTTGCGCTTGGCCATTTCGAGCTGCTCGTTCTTGCGTTTGAGATCCTCGGCCGTCGCTTCGAGAGCCTGCATTGCGCGTTCCAGCTTCTGCTCCTGTTTGCGCAGCTCGGCGATTGTGGCATTTCGCGAGCGCATGATCTGCCCGATTTCGTCCCCGAGAATCAAAGACTCGTCGATCAGCTCATTCTTCCGGTCGCCGCGCTGAGTAGCGGCGTCGGCGTCAAGCATTAGCCGGATCGGCCGATAGACGTATTGAGGCATGATGAGGAGCTCCAGCAGGAGCACAGCCAGTACGTAGGTCAGGCCGAGAACGACGAACAGCGTCCAGCGCGCCAGCGTGACGATGTTCCCGTAAAACTCGAGGGGGAGCTTCAGGCGGCGGTAGAAGCCGGAAGCTTTCTCCTTTCTATAAAGGTAATCCGATTTGGTGGTGTCCTGCCAGGTGCTGGATGGGTGAAGGTCAAGCCATTCAACGGCTTCCCGAGGCATCCCGAGTTCTGTCGCGGTTCCCTGCGCATACTCGTAGATCTCCATGC
>JADGHK010000202.1 GCA_019686145.1 Bryobacteraceae bacterium
TCGGGAATGCCATCGGAGAAGTCCATCTTCGGCAGCCGCCGCGGCGGAAGGAGCATGGTGGTCAGCTGGTTCATGAAGGAGACGGCCACGCCCGTGGCCGGCAGGAACAGCAGGAAGAACGCGACCACCTGCGGTTCGAGCGAGGAGAGCTGCGAGAGAAAGAGGGCAATGACGGCAAAGGTTGACAGTTCAATGCCGCCGAGGTAGAAGATCTCGGGGTGCTTTAATGCAAAGCGCCGCAATGCGCTTTCAAAGCGCGGCTTGTAAGAGATCAGCCTCTCGAAGGCCGGAGCGCCGCGATCGATCAGGTAGTAGCCGATGTGCCGGTACCGAAGATCGCCCGAGGCGGAGGCGGCGTAACGGACGAGCCGTTCGGCGACTTCCTCTTCATCGAGACCGGATCCGCGCGCGAGATCCTCGAGGACGTGACGATAATGGTCCCGCGTGGCGAAATCCATGTGCGGGTACACTCCGGCCGGATCCTCGCGCAGTTTGCGTTCGGTGAGACTGACTTTTTCGAAGAACTCCTTCCAGTCAATCTCGCCGATTGCCCTCAGACTCAGGATCGAATGACGTATCCTCGGCTCGCTGCCCAGTCCCGGTTCGGCCAGTTCGGCCTCGGCCACTTTGCCGATCTCCTCGATGAGGGCTAGCCGCAGCATTGCGCCCAAGGCCCACAATTCCCCCATCGTGAGAGGCTTCGATTCCTGATAGCTCTCAACAAATGTGGTGATGGCCTCTAACGAGATCTGCGCATCCGTGAGGTCAATCAGCTCAACCGCAATTTCATAAATCCGCGGATAGCCGCCCAGCGGCCCGCGGGTAAGCCTCGGCAGCTCGCCGTAGTAGACGTTCGGGAGAAATTCGCGGACGTCCCGAAGGTGGCCTTGAATATACAAGTGGTTTTCCACCAGCCATAGAGCCGCTGGCGAAATCGTCTCTCCACGCCGCAGCTGATTTTCCCATCGACTGCGCGCGTGTTTCAGTGTCCGGCCGCATTCCTCCAGGCGAGGCATGAGTGGACGGCCTCGACCGTGGGTATCGGCTCCGTGCAATGCGAGTATCCGTGCTCGCGTGCGTAACAGATCCTGTACCGACTGATCAATTACCGCTTCGCTCATCGATATCCCGCTGCCTGCAGTTCAAACATTCCGGCGTAAACGCCGCCTTTGGCCAGCAACTGCTGATGCGTTCCTTGCTCCCGAATCGCTCCTCCTTCGATGACCAGAATCCGGTCCGCCATTCGTACCGTAGAGAAACGGTGCGAGATGAGGATGGACAGCTTTCCTTCCGTTAATTCCGCAAAGCGCAGGAAGACCTCGTACTCGGAACGGGCATCAAGAGATGCCGTCGGCTCGTCGAGTATCAGCACCTGCGCATCACGCATGTAGGCGCGCGCCAGGGCGAACTTCTGCCACTCCCCGCCCGAAAGATCGAAACCGCCGTCGAAGCGTCTGCCCAGCATCTGGTCGAGCCCCTTGGGCAGTCTCTCCAACACTTCCGAGGCCATGCTCTTTCGTGCGGATTCGCGCAGCAGCGCCTCGTTGTGGGCGAGTTCTATACGTCCCACTCCGATGTTCTCCCGCGCAGTCATGTCGTATCGCATGAAATCCTGGAAGATGACGCCAATCTCGCGCGCAAGGTCCTCGACGCTGTATTCGCGCAGATCGACCCCATCCAGCAGAATCTGACCTTCAGTCGGGTCATATAGCCGCGCCAGCAACTTGACGATTGTGGTCTTGCCCTGGCCGTTCTCTCCGATCAGCGCCACACGAGTTCCAGGCTCGAGATGCATGTTCAAGCGGTTGAGGACGAGGCGGTCCGAGCCCGGATAGTGGAAGGAGACATCGCGGAAGATGAAGCCGTCGCGAATCGGCCGCGGCGCGGGCAGCGCATCCGGCTTCGATTGGATTCGCGGACGGACGTCGAAGAACTTGATGAGGTCCGTAAGAAACAGCGCCTGATCTGCGATGCTCGAGAAGGTCGAGAACAGGGCGGAGATGTTGGAGCTGACGCCAGCGATCGCGCCGGCCAGGAAGATCAGGTCGCCGATCGTAATGTTTCGCAGCAGCGTCTGATACACCACGACGGCGTAGGCGCCGTAGTAGCTCAGGCTCACGAGAAGGGCCAGCAGCGCGCCAACTACGACGCGTTTCCTGGCCAGCGCCCGGTTCTCCCGGATGATGCTGTCGGTGATTTCGGCGTACCGCGTCCTGAGCCACGTTCCAAGGCCGAAAATCTTCACTTCTTTGGCGCTCTCCCGGCTCGCGCCGAGCACCCTCAGATAGTCGAGCTGCCGCCTGCGCGGCGTCTGATGGAACGCCAGCGAGTAGCCGAGGAAGGCAAAGTGGCTTTCGCCTAAGAAGGCAGGAATTACGGCGACGACCAGCACAACCAGAAGCCACGGCGCGAAGAAGAAGACGCCGGCGGCGAGCGATACCAGCGTGACAAATTGCTGGATCATCCGGCCGATCGCGTTGAGCATGCTCAGGCGGTCCGTCGTTTGGACCCGCGCCCGCTCTAAAGTGTCATGGAACGACGGGTCCTCCAGCGACACGAGGTCAAGATGGGCCGCGTGATCCATGACGCGGAGGCTGATGTGCCGCGTAAATTCGTCGGCCAGCAGGGAATCGCAATAGTCAATCAGGCGGCCGAAAATATGCCCGCTACCCGCCAGCACGAACTCGAGCAGCAGCAGCCACCAGATCTCCGTCGGCACGGGGCCCTGCGCTTTGACAGTGGTGGAGACGAGATCGATAATGAGCTTCGATACCCACAGCACCCCAAGCGGAACGAGCGCCGAGGCCACTCGAAAGACAAGTCCGGCCGCTACCAAAGCCGGACCGGCATCCCAAACCATCCGCAACACCGGGGGCACATTGCGAAGAGCCGACAACCGCTGCTGCCAGCCCTGGAGAAAAGATGGCATGGTGGAATGGCTCATGAGGACACTAGAGGCGCAGAGAGGGCCGAAGTAGACTCTAAAAGAGGGTAGACTCCGACAAGCGACCATCGGTTTCCCGCTTTTGCGTTCAGCCAGGATCTGTTAACAGGTGGAACCAACATGATAAACAATCGACGCCAGTTTTGCGATCTAATGTAAAACCATGAGGTTCTTCGCGCTCTTGCTCATCTGGGCCGCCGGCGCTCTGGCTCAGGCGCCCGGAACGCGCGTTTTATTAGACGCGCATAACTGCTATCCGGAAGGCGGGCAGCGGACCCAGCGCATCGAAAGGGCGTTATCCACGGGAACCCCTCTGGCCATTGAGCAGGACTTGTTCTGGTATCGCGACCCGAAAACAGGCGCCGGTAAATCTGTGGTTTCCCACGGAGATCACGTCACAGGCAATGAGCCTTCGCTACGTGAGCACTTTTTCGAGCGCGTGCGGCCAATTGTCGAGAAAGCGCTCGCTGCGGATCGCCGGGACGATTGGCCAATTATCGTATTGAATCTGGACTTCAAGACAAACGAACCGGAACACCATTCCGAGATCTGGAATCTTCTCGGCGAGTACGAAACATGGCTGACAACGGCAGAGCGCGTTGAGGAGGAAGGGACTCCGCAACCTTTACAGTGGAAGCCGATCCTGGTTCTTACGGGCTCCTCGGATGCGCAAAAGGCAACTTTTCACGACAAGGTGCCTGTAGGAGGCCGCCTGCGCGTGTTTGGCGCTGTCCGTGTCGCTGAGGGCGCAACCTGGAAGACAGCGCCCGAAGCCATAATGAAGGAGCGGGCCACCAACTACAGACGGTGGTGGAACAATCCATGGTCCGTGGTTGAGGAGGGCGGTCAGAAGGCAGCGGGAGAATGGACCCGCGACGACGAACAGCGCCTGCGAGCGCTGGTGAAGCATGCCCATCAGAACGGACTATGGATCCGTTTCTACACGCTGAACGGGCACTCTCCTCTTACCGGCAAGAAGATGGGCTTCCGCCCGGGGTATAACTTCGGCTCTCTGGACAAGGTCATGGAGAGGTGGCGGGCCGCCATCGAGGCGGGTGTGGATTTCGTCGCGACGGATATGTATGAAGAATTCGCAGGCCTGCCGCGGACTCAGCAATAGTCCTGCTCGATGTAGCAGACATCCTTGAGATTTCGGTATTTCTCAGCGTAATCGAGTCCGTAGCCAACTACGAATTTGTCGGGAATTGTGAAGCCGACATAGTCCACTTTTATGGGCCGCTGGCGCCGTTCCGGCTTGTCAAGAAGAGTCGCAATCCGGAGAGAGCCCGGTTTCCGCTGTTCGAGCAGGTTGATCAGGTAATTGAGGGTGATGCCGCTATCAACAATGTCTTCCACCAGGATGACTTCCGCGCCTTCAATGGAAAGATCGAGATCTTTCGTCAGCCGGACCTCGCCGGAGGATCGCTTGCCCATGCCATAGCTCGAGATCCCAATAAAGTCGACCTTTGCCGGACGCTTCACGGCCCGCGCCAGATCGGCAAGAAACATGAACGAGCCTTTGAGGATCCCGATGAGATGTACGGTGTCCTGTGTGGCGTCGGCATCAATTTGCGCGCCGAGTTCCAGGATGCGGCAATGAATTTGCTCTGCCGACAGAAGTACTTTCAGGTTTTCTTCGGCCATGAAATCAGTCTGACGCGCGCAACCGGCCGCTGGGCAATCCTATGTGGATATGAGGGGCGGTCGCTTTGCCGGCGACGGCGGCGCGGAAGGCGAAGTAGGGAATCTTAGCAGCCTCCAGATACTGACGAAGCCACGCACCTTCGGGCTGATCCGGATTCAGCGCAACATCCACCCTGTTGCGGTGGTCGAATCCGAGGGCTCTGTGCACGGCTGTGGTCCCACGGGCGCTGATGGGCAGTGGCCGGTCAAATTTCTTCCGAAACGCAGCCTCGATCTTTCGTAACTGGCTTTCGTTAAAAATACCGTTGCCATCGTACCGCTCTGCAATGGCAACGGGAGCCGCAGCCGATTGCTCCTCGACTTCCTTTTCGTTTGCCGCCTGCGCGGCCAGTTCCCTGAAGAGACCGGCCCTCTCTTCCGCAAGCCGGAGCGTCTCGCGGCGGAAGTTCAACTCCTCAAGCAGGGGTTCGACGGAAGCCCGAGCACGCGCCCCCGCCTCCACAAGCTCTAATGCCTGCTTGTAGGCCTTCTCCTGGCGCTCAAGCCTCCGCCTTGCAGCAGCCACCATCTCATCGGCCTGCTCTTCGGTGAGCTCTTCTACGGTCAGGCCGCCGTAAAGGACGCGATCCAGGACCTGGCGATCCCGCAAGTCTTCCAACTGGCGCTCCGCCTCTTCCAGGCGAACGCGGGGCAGAGCTCCAGCGTCCACCAGCTCGCGGATGCGCTCAATTTCTTGCTTTTGCCGCGCTTCGGAGGTAACGCTGGACTGCGCAAGACACACTGCTGCAGAAAGACACAGCAACACCAGCAGCGAACAGTCCCGCATATTTTATTCATTGTAGTACGATCAGGGTAGGAGACTGTTTCGCTAGATAGTGCAACAC
>JADGHK010000203.1 GCA_019686145.1 Bryobacteraceae bacterium
GATCTGAAGCCGGGCGAAGTGTATGTTGCCTCTGGCGGTTCGCCCACATACGCAATGTGGGGCGAGCTCATGTCGACGCGGGCGATGCGTCTAGGGGCATCAGGCGCGGTTCTGGACGGGATGTCCCGCGACACGCGCGGCATCCTGCAGCTCGGCTTTCCGACGTTCTCGCGCGGCAGATACGCCCAGGATCAGCGCGCCCGAGGGAAGGTGGTTGATTTCCGGCTGCCCATTGAGATTGGGGGCGTAACGGTCCGTCCGGGCGATGTGGTTTTTGGTGATATCGACGGTGTGGTCGTCGTGCCCTGTCAGGCAGAAGAAGAGGTTTTCCGGAGGGCGTTGGAAAAGGTCTCTACCGAGAACCGGCTGCGTACGGAAATCGCCGAGAATGGCATGAGCGCAGTGGAAGCGTTCCGGCGCTTTGGCGTGATGTAGCCGCTAAGCGTGTTTGGCTTCGCTGCTCATCCCGTCGAGCTTTGCGGCCCGGAATCGGCCAGCCTGGCAGGATCAACCGCCTTGAAAAAAGCAGTTTCAAAGAATTTTGTAGGCGACGGGGAAGGGCCTAAATGGTGGGCTTTGCGTCGTGCTCTTCGCCCAGCTTGTCGACGTGGATTGCTTCGAGCAGCCGGGTGAGCTTATCCGCCAGGTTTCCTGCTGCGATGCGCCGCAGCTCTCTTACCTGCTGCATCGCTTCGGTCCGCCTGCCGACCAGTGTCAGGCTGACTCCGAGGCTGTAGTGGGCTTCCGCGTAGTCCGGCTGCAGTTCAATCGCCCGTTGGTAGGCGCTGATTCGCTCCGCGCTCCGTCCAAGCTTTCCTTTTGCAAAGCCGAGGTGGAACCAGGCTTCGGCGAAATCCGGCTTTGCTTCCACCGCACCCTGCAAGTTCCGTGCGGCGCTGTCGTAGTTTTCTGTCCAAATTTGCCCGAGTGCCAGCTGATAGGTTTCTTCCGCCTCAGGGTTGCGGGCATTGGCCCACTCCTCGATCGAGCGCAGCGCTTGCGGCTTGAGCTTGTCGTCCTCGATGGGCACAGCGAAGGCCACGTACCGCGTTCCGGCGAACTGCGGAACCAGAACACCCAGGACCTTGCCGTCGCTATCCGTGACTGGCGCTCCGGCCAGTGATTCCGGCACGGTCCCGTTGAGCTCTGCGACCAGTCCGGATCCGGGAATATCGCGAACCGACTTCAGTTCAAGAACCTGACTGCCCGCGTTGAGTTTCGCCGCTGCTGGCATGTCTGCGGCCCGCCACTCGGAAACAGACTCGAACGGCTGCTCGACCCACAGACGGATCAGCCCCGCTCCCGGGTTGTCGGCCACCACCCAGCGAACCGTCTGCCGGGGACGGGACCCGTCGCTGACTTCCACCCGCCTGGCGCCCATCAGAACACTCCGTGCCGTCACGATATGGCCGCCGCTCAAGGCGACGCCGTGTCCGGATCGGAGCTCGCGTCCCTCTGCGCCGTACGCCACCACGCGCACCGACGGTTGCGCGAACGCGAGAGCGCAAAGAGCAAAGCCGAGGGTGCACAGTATGGCGGATTGCCTCATGCGGGGAACCTCCAGCTACTTCGATAACACAGACGGTGTAGCCGGAGGTAGCGTTGCCTTCCGAATTTACGGAATGCATACATATCCTAACTGGTCAATCCTATCAATCACTTGCACATCGCCGGACGCCAATCGGTTACCATAAAAGACAAGCGTTCATGTCCCTTGAAATCGATCTAAAGAAGACAGTTAATCTTCCGCGCACGGATTTTCCCATGAAGGCGAACCTCACCCAGCTGGAGCCGCGTCTCCTGGCGAGGTGGGAGGAAAGCAAGCTTTACGAGCGGATTCGAAAGGCACGGGCAGGCCGTCCCCTGTACGTTCTTCACGACGGTCCTCCTTACGCCAACGGCAACATTCACCTTGGCACTGCCTTCAACAAGATCCTGAAAGACTTCATTGTCAAGAGCCGTAGCATGGCGGGATTCGACGCCCCGTTCGTGCCTGGATGGGATTGTCACGGCCTTCCGATCGAGATCAAGGTAGACAGTGAGCTCGGCAGAAAGAAAGCGTCCATGACGCCGGCGCAGATTCGCGCCGAATGCCGCGCCTACGCTGCGAAATACGTCGACATCCACCGCCGCGAATTCAAGCGCCTTGGAGTCTTCGGCCGCTGGGACGACCCCTACCTCACAATGAGCGCCGAGTACGAGGCCGTCATCGCTCAGGCTTTTGTCGATTTCCTGGACCGCGGCTACGTATACAAAGGGCTCAAGCCGGTCAACTGGTGTATTCAGGATCGGACCGCGCTTGCGGAAGCCGAAGTCGAATACGAGAAGCATACAAGTCCTTCCATCTGGGTCCGTTTCCGCCTGACTTCCGAACCCGAGAGGATTGATCCCGCGCTGGCGGGACACAAGGTCTACGGCTTGATCTGGACCACCACGCCCTGGACCATCCCCGCCAACATGGCCATCGCCTACCACCCGAAATTCGAATACCTGGCGGTGGAGGTTGGGGAAGAGGTCTACATCGTCGCGGCTGAACTGCTGAAAGCCACTGCCGAGCGCTGCGGCTGGATCGACCCGCGGGAGCTGGCGCGGTTCCCCGGCGAGCGGATGGAAGGCGTCATCTTCCGTCATCCGTTTCTCGACCGTGATTCCATCGGCATCCTTGCGGACCATGTCACGCTGGAGCAGGGCACAGGCGCTGTCCATACGGCTCCCGGACACGGACAGGAGGACTACGTCGTCGGACGCCAATACGGAATTGCCACCTACTGCCCTGTCGATGCCCACGGTCGCTTCTTCAACGCGCCGGGTGCGCCCGGTCCATTGCCCGAGGAGCTGATTGGCAAGAGTGTCTGGGAGGGCAACCAGACTGTCATCGGTCTGCTGCGAGCAAACGGAGCGCTGCTGGCCGAGAAGACGATCGAGCACAGCTACCCGCACTGCTGGCGGTGCCATAACCCGACCATCTTCCGGGCTACCGAGCAGTGGTTTATCGGCATGGACCGGAACGAACTCCGCCAGTCCACGCTCGACGCGATCAGGAAGGTGCAGTGGAAGCCGGAATGGGGCGAAGAGCGAATTGCCAATATGGTTTCCACGCGTCCCGATTGGTGCATCTCGCGCCAGCGGGTTTGGGGCGTGCCCATCGTCGTCTTCTACTGCGAGCGCTGCCAGGAGCCGCTTACAGACCGGAAGTACCTCGACCGTGTCATCGACCTGTTCCGCGAGCACTCATCGGACATCTGGTATGAGCGCTCGGCGGCGGAACTGCTCGGCGAGGACGCGGTCTGTTCCTGCGGGGGCAGGGAATTCCGCAAGGAAACCGACATTCTGGACGTCTGGTTCGACTCCGGTTCCAGCCATCTGGCCGTCCTGACCGACAAGAACCAGCTTCCGTGGCCAGCCGACCTGTACCTGGAAGGCGGGGACCAGTATCGCGGATGGTTTCAGAGCTCCTTGCTCATCGGCGTGGGGTTGAAGGGCGGGGCGCCTTACAAACGTTGCGCAACCCACGGCTGGACGCTCGACGCCGAAGGCCGGGCGATGTCGAAGTCGCTCGGGAACATCATCGAGCCCGAGAAGATTGTCAAGCAGTACGGAGCCGAGGTGCTCCGGCTGTGGGTGGCCTCGGTCGAATTCACCGAGGATGTGCGGATCTCCGAAACCATGCTCATGCGCCTCTCCGAGGCATACCGGAAGATTCGCAACACCTTCAAGTATGCGCTTGGCAACCTCGACGGCTTCGATCCTGCAACCGACGCGGTTCCCGCCGGCGACATGCTCGAGATCGATCAGTGGATTCTGACGCGCGCGGAGCGGCTGGTCGAACGCTGCCTGGCCTTCTACGACGAGATGGAGTTTCATCGCGTCTATCAGGCGTTGTACAACTTCTGCGTCACAGACCTCAGCGCGATCTACTTCGACGTTCTGAAGGACAGGCTGTATACCTCGCCTGCCAAATCGCATGCACGGCGCAGCGCGCAGACCGCGCTCTACCGGCTGACCTGGGCGCTGGTTCGGCTTCTCGCACCGATCCTTACGTTTACGATGGAAGAGGTGTGGAGCTACATGAAGCTCCCGGCAGGGGCGCCCGACAGCGTCCACCTGTCGGTTTTCCCGGAACCTTCCGAATTGACGGAGGGTCTCACCGACGAGGCTCGTGAGCGCGCAGGGAATTGGGAAAGGCTGATGCCGGTCCGGGAGCAGGTGCTGAAGAGTCTCGAAGTCGCGCGGCAGGAGAAGGTGATCGGCGCCCCGCTCGAAGCCCGGGTTCACTTGCGGGCAAACGGCAATCTCTATCCGCTGCTCGAGCGCTACGCAGCCGAGCTGCCCGGTCTGTTCATCGTTTCACAGGTAAGCCTCGACAACCATACGGATGAAGCTGCTCTCTCAGTCCATGTGGAGCGGGCCGAGGGCACGAAGTGCGAGCGCTGCTGGAAATACACGAAGGATGTTGGCTCGAATCCCGAGCTGCCGACCGTCTGCGCCAACTGCGCGCGGGCTGTGGTCGAGATGACAAATGGCTGATCTCAAATCGCCTCGGATTCTTGCGTTCACCCTGGCGGGCATCGTCTTCCTCGTCGATCGCCTGACGAAGTGGTGGATCGAGGCGGCTCTTTCCCCGTGGGAATCCCTTGTGGTGATTCCGGGGTTCTTCCAGATCATTCACACGCGCAATCCGGGCGCAGCATTCAGCCTGCTTGCCGACGCCAGCCGGGAGGTGCGGCTGTTTGTGCTCGTCGGCGTATCGCTCGCCGTGCTGGCTTTGATCTCGACGCTGTTGTGGAATGCTTCCCATCACCTCTCCAACGGGCACCGGATCCTGCGGACTGGTCTTTCGCTGGTACTCGGAGGCGCCCTGGGCAACGTCTATGATCGTGTGATGAGTGGCGCGGTAACGGACTTCCTTGACTTCCACATCGCCGGCTACCACTGGCCGACGTTCAATGTCGCCGACAGCGCGATCACGATCGGCGCCGGTCTCATGCTGTTGAGTATGTGGCGCGGGCGCCAGGAGGCAGTCCGTACCTGATGTTTCCGAAGCTGGTAGAGATCAATGGGTTTTTCGTACCCACCTATGGTTTCCTCGTCGCGGTTGCTTTCCTGGTAGGGCTGTGGGTGACAACCCGTCTGGCGCGGCGGACTGGGGCGAACGCTGAAGTCATTACAAATCTCGCGATTTATTGCGCGCTGGCGGGAATCGTAGGCGCCAAGCTGTTCCTGTTTCTTTTCGACGCCGGATATTATCTCCAGAACCCAGGTGAGATCCTTTCGCTTAGTACCCTGCAAGCCGGCGGCGTGTTCCACGGAGGCCTCATTCTCGCGCTCATCACAGCGATTTACTACATGCGAGCCAACAAGCTTTCCGGTTTTGCAACGGCAGACCTGTTTGCCCCTGGGCTCGCTTTGGGACACGCCATCGGCCGCATCGGCTGTTTTGCTGCAGGATGCTGCTGGGGCTCC
>JADGHK010000204.1 GCA_019686145.1 Bryobacteraceae bacterium
GAGCTTGCAATCTTTGCACTGAACGACACAAAAGCTCTTGTCGGTCGTTGCGTACAGGCGGTCTGTTCCATGGAAGAGAGTTTGCGCTTCAACGCACCCGCAGAGAGGGCAGCATGCCTGCCTGTCGCCGGCTGGAACGCCCGCCGTTGGCTCAGGCGTTGTGCCGGTCAAATCGCCTGCTCCGATAGCTCCTTGAGCGAGATGCGGTGCTGGAGGATGAGCTTCCGGACCTGGCTGGGCGACAGGCGACGGATGGTCTCGATTTGACGGCGCTTGCGCAGCATCCGCGGGAGGAGCCGGAGAGCTTGAAGGTCGCCGCGCAGCATTGCCATTGCTGCCTGGAGTTTGCCGTTCAGACCCGGATACCGGGAGATCTCTCCCTTGCGGGTGGCCGCTGCCCAAAGCCCCGCTGTCAGTCTGGCCAGATAATACACGCCGTTCAGGCATAGGAGGCTCCATGGAAATAACTTCGCCGCGAGCAGGACACGATTGCGTTCAATCAGTTCCAGCCTGCGGCTGGAGTGGGCGCCCAGGGTTGCGCCGCGGCGATGTCGAACAACCGCATTCGGCATGTACAAGCATTTCCATCCCGCGATTCGAGCCCGTAAACCCAACTCCGCGTCATCGGCGTAGGCAAACAGATCCTCGTCGAAGCCTCCGATGAAATCAATCATTTCATGACGGTACATTGCCGCACAACCGTCGGGCCAAAGGACGTCCTCGACCCTGTCGTACTGACCGAGGTCCAGCTCCCCGGTTCCTCTCCCGCGGTTCTGACCGTCGAGATAAATGAGGTGACCCGCTTTATCGATCCTGCGGGGATCTTCCCAGACCAGGACCTTGGATGCAGCCATCCCGACATCCGGCCTCTCCTCAAAGGCCGCAAGCAGGGATGCAAGCCAGTCGGGATCGGCTTCCGCATCGTTGTTGAGAAGAGCGAGAAACTCCGCGTCCGTTGCGGCAAAGCCTTGGTTATTCGCCGCACAGAAGCCTTGATTCTCACGGTTTCTGATAATGACTAATTGAAGGCGACCGGTTTTTCGGAACTCCTCTTCTGCCATCTCCACGGAGCCGTCCGTGGATCCATTGTCGACAAGCACAACCTCGAATTGAACGTTCCGCTGAGCCGCCAGAGACTCAAGGCAACAACGAAGAAGGTCGCGGCGATTCCAATTCACCACTATGACCGCGATCCATCCTGTCCGATAAGCTTTCACCCGACTGTTGTATTATAGCGGTAGAGACGCGATCGCTGATCATGACCTCCGTCGGAGAAACACTGCGTCAGGAACGGCTGCGGCAAGGTCTGGAGTTAGAGAAGATTGCTTCCGAAACGCGTATAAATGTCCGGTATTTGGAGGCTATTGAGGCTGACGACGTAGACAGCCTCCCTGGTAATTTCTTCTACCGCAGCTTTGTGCGGCAATATGCCCGCTACTTAGGACTGGAAGAGGATCTGTTTGAGCCCGACCTGGCTCGAATGATCGAGGCAGAGCGCGAAGCCCCACCCCCTCTGCTGACGCCTGGCCACGATCCTTACGCTGTCCCGCCGCTTCCTTCAACGGCGCGCGGTTCCACTCCCAATCGCCTTCCGTTCTTTCTCGTGCTGCTAGTCACTGTTACTGTCGCTTGCTCCGCTTTTTACGCGGTTTGGCAGCAATCGCATGGCGAAACAAGCAACAGACCGTCAGACACTGGCAGTTCCATTGCAACTCCGCCGCCCGGTGTGCCAGTAACTGCGGAAGCGGCAAGTTCTCAGCCGGAAGCACGGCAGACTACGCCGGCTCCCGCCGAGTCAGCTTCTCCAACCAATACGACTCCTTCCGCTCCAGGAGAGGCTGCTGTAACAACGCCTGCACCGGCGCAGCCAAGCGCATCGACGCCCTATGACCCTTCTCAAGGAATGGTGCTGGAGGTGAAGGCAGTTGAAGATACCTGGCTGTCTATTACGGCGGATGGAAACCAAGTCATCAAGAGGTTACTCCCTGCAGGCGAAAGCCGGCGGATTCAAGCAAACGAACAAATCACAATGGTCACAGGCAACGCGGGCGGCGTGCAGGTGATTGCGAACGGACAACCGCTCGAATCGATCGGTCCGCGGGGACAAGTACGTGTTGTCGATGTGACCCGTTCGGGAGTAAACGTTCGCAGGATGCAGCGCAGACAGGTGGAAGAGCAGCAGGAGCAGCCGCAATCGCAGCAGCCGCAAGCGCAGTAAGATTACGTCAGCGGACGTTGCCTTGAAATAGCTTGAGCTCGCTGCCTTTCCCGCTCCATTAGTAGTAACTCGGTTCGTCTGCGCTGTTTTACTCGATCGTCAACGCTCTTCCAGAACTTCCGGAAGTAGTCGGCAGCCGATGCGACCGCAAAGAGTACGACTGCCCACATTACCAGCATTGCGATCGGATCAATCCAGGGCCAATGCATGCCCATCATCAGGAGGGAGATCGCAAGTACCTGCGCTAACGTTTTTGTCTTGCCGAGATCACTGGCCTGAATCACGTAGCCCTCTGCGGCAGCTATGCTGCGTAAACCGGAGACGGCGAATTCACGGCCAACGATCAAGATCGCCATCCAGGCAGGGAGGCGATGGACCTGGACAAGCGAGATCAAGGCAGCGGAAACGAGCAGCTTGTCAGCGATGGGATCGAGCAATGTCCCGACAGTCGTAATCTGGCCCCAACGCCGGGCCAGGTAACCGTCTATCAGATCCGTGGCGGCGGCGATCAGAAAGATCGCCAGCGCAAGGAATTCATTGGTGATGACGAAGGTATTCCATCGAAACTCGAGATTCTCCTGCACCAGGGCTGCGATGAGCAGCGGCACGAAAAAAATTCGGAGAAGCGTCAGAGTGTTTGGAAGGTTCATCGCCCACCACCTTGACTATAACCGCAGGGTAGCCTCATTCGAAAGCTGTGGATTTTAAACGTGCTTTAAATCTTCATTTTCCATTAAGATGCACTGGTTTCCATGAAGACTTCCACACGGTTTTCCACAGGGCCGCGCAGTGGAAGGGTGGGGAAGGGTTATTCGATGACGTACTCGGAAAGGCGGCGCCGTACGGATTCAGGGACGTAAGCTTCCACCTCGCAAACATCCTCTTTGTACCTGGTATGGGTGACGCGACCATGCTCATGCAGGAAGTGCAGGGAGGACCCGTGGGCGATCGGAAACTGAAAGAGCGCCCGTGTAATCGGGTCAGCCGGGAGGGCTTCGTCGATGAGATTCAGAAGATTCTCTATTCCGTAGCCCGTGCGGGCGGAGACAATCACGGCTCGCGATTGGCAGACCTCACCGGCATCCGCCATGATGCGGCGCCGGAGCGTCTCCGGATCGGCCTGGTCGTCCGGGAGGAGGTCAGCTTTGTTGAGCACGAGAAGGTGGGGAGTCTCTGCCGCGCCAATTTCGGCCAGGACCTTCAGCACGTGTGCGGTTTGTTCGGCCGCGAGAGGCGACGAGACGTCCACGACGTGAAGATGGAGGGCGGATTCCGTAACCTCCTCAAGCGTGGCGCGAAAGGCTTTGACAAGTGTGGTGGGGAGATTCCGTATGAAGCCGACGGTATCGCTGAGGAGGACGCGGCGGTTCGATGGCAGGGTGAGCTGCCGAACCGTGGGGTCCAGCGTTGCGAACATCCTCGCATCGGCCACGACTCCCGCGTGCGTGAGCCGGTTGAAAAGGGTGGACTTTCCGGCATTCGTGTAGCCCACGAGGGCAATCGCAAGCAGCGGAACGCTCTGCCGTTTTGACCGCTGGATCTTGCGGCCCGAGCGGACGGCGTCGAGGTCGTGCTGAATTCGTTGAATGCGCCGGAAGATGCGGCGGCGGTCCGTTTCCAACTGGGTTTCGCCGGGGCCGCGGGTTCCGATGCCTCCGCCGAGCCGGGACATTTCGGCGCCGCGGCCTGCGAGTCTCGGCAAGAGGTAATTGAGCTGGGCCAGCTCGACCTGAAGCTGGCCCTCCCTGGTGCGGGCGCGCCGGGCGAAGATGTCGAGGATGAGCTGCGTGCGATCGATGACCTTGCAGTGGAGCGCGCGGTCGAGGTTGCGGGTCTGGGTAGGTGAGAGCTCGCGATCAAAGATCACGAGATCGGCCTGCTGGGCTTCCACGAGGCGTTTGAGCTCGTCGACTTTGCCCGAGCCGATGAGGGTGGCAGGATCCGGAGCCGGGCGGAGCTGGATGATTTTTTCCATGACTCGCGCCCCAGCGCTCTCGGCAAGAACGGCCAGTTCCTCAAGGGATTCTTCGGCGGTGTATTCCGGTCCGGCAGGAGTGGCAGGTACGGGCCGCCGTGATCGGCCCGACAACTCCAGTCCGACTAGGATTGCGCCTTCTTGAAGGTCCTGCCGCAAAGGTTACGGACTAAATCCCTGTTGATTCGGAGGGTACCGCGTTGACAACATGAGAATGCGTCGCGGGTGTCGATGCACCCGCTACCGCGTGAGCGCTAGGGGTAGTGGTATGAGTTGGCTTCGAAATCACTACCGTCGAGATGGCGTGCTTGAATATAAGCTGCTCCTGGTTGTTAGTCTCCAGAATGACGGAATATTTGTCGAAGCTCTTGATCCGTCCTGATAACTTCACACCACTCATCAGATAAATCGTAAGGAAAGTCTTGTCCTTCCGCGCATTGTTTAGAAAAGCCTCTTGTATATTTTGTTGTGGTAGCTTTTCCATGGTGCTCCCTTCCGGCCCACTCACGGGGAGGACCTCCACCGTTTCTTAGAATCGGTTTCCAGATTGTACAACAAAAAGTTCACCGTATACACGCTGCCAGGGTGCAGCAATCGAATCTGCAAAAAGATCCCCGTACTATGAGTTTACTCCTCATGGTCAGTGTCCTGGGAGGACGGGGCGGCTGCGCCTTGCGCGAGCGCCTCCAGTTCCTGCCGGCTAACCGTCCGCTCGCGAGCGAATTTGCTCGAGCTTGCGACAGGCTCAAGGGAGAATTGCGCCGCCCGAGCGAACTCTTCTTCGAGATTGAAGCTGGGGACCGAGCGGAGTTCCGCAACGCGGCCGATCCCGCGCTCATCGATTGAGCATACGAGACCGTTGGAGATCGGAAAGCGGATCCGTACCCGCTCCCGGATCGCGAACTTGCGCACGTCGTTCAACTTCATTCTTGATTCTTGCTCCCGGACAGGTTCTCCGAACGAAATCGGAGGGCTGCTTGATGATAGCAATTCAGGTCCCGAGGGGTAAAGACAAAAGCTGCTGCGGTGCGCAGCGCAGTGGTATGCTGAGGGGCATGAAAAATCGATATCTGCTGATTGCCGCTGCTATCGGATTGGCTGCGATGCCGGCTCTTTGCGCCGACAAATCGGAAAAAGGCTGGACGAAGATGTTCGACGGGAAGACTCTTAACGGCTGGAAGGCCAGCGAGCGCCCCGAAACCTGGACCGTCGAGGATGGCGCTATTGTCGGACGCGGCGAGCGAAGCCACCTGTTCTACAT
>JADGHK010000205.1 GCA_019686145.1 Bryobacteraceae bacterium
GCAGCGCGTCGAGCAGCGGATTGGACGCTGCCACCGCTACGGCCAGAAGATCGATGTCACGGTGGTGAACTTCCTGAACCTGAAAAACCGGGCCGAGCAGCGCGTCTTCGAGCTGCTCGATCAGAAATTCAAACTGTTTGCCGGTGTCTTCGGCGCGAGCGACGAGGTGCTGGGCGTCATCGAGCGCGGAGTGGACATCGAGCGCCGCATCCTCGAAATCGTCCAGAAGGCCAGAGACGAGGACACGATCAACGCGGAGTTCGACAAGCTGCAAGCGGAGCTTCAGGCCCAGATTGACAGCCAGGTGCTCGATGCGCGCAAGCGCCTGCTAGAGAATCTGGACGAGCAGGTCGTAGGCCAGCTCAAAACCCGCAACGGCGCGATCCGGCAAAATCTTTCACAGTTCGAGCGCTCCCTGCTGCTGGTTGCTCGCGCGGAGTTGCCCGATGCGCGCTTTCATGACGACGACGCGCGCCGCTTCGACTGGCAGGGCGAGACCTACACGACGGAATGGCCGCTTGCAGACCGGGAAGGCTGGAAATTCTTCCGGCTGGTTGAGGGAACGCTGGCTACGGAAGTCGTGAAGCGCGCCAAGGACCGCCGTTACGAGACTGCCCGTCACCTGCGGTTTCACTATGCCGCCTATCGCGGCGGCGTTCTGGCTGATGTCCAGCAGCTTCGCGGATGCAAGGGCTGGCTGCGCGTCTCCAAACTGCGCATCGCGACGCCGGCGCTCACGCGCGAGCATTTGGTTCTGGCCGTCCTGCCGGACGATGCCGGGCGGGAAGTAGATCCCGACACTATGGAACGCCTGATGGCGGTACCGGCAGAGGATGTCGGCGAAGCCAAAAATCCGCCGATAGAAGAACTGTCGCGCCTGGAGGCAGAGCGCCGGAAGGAGTTGCTCGCCCTCGCGGAGCAGGACAACGCCGAATGGCTCGATAAGGAAAGCGACAAGCTCGATGCCTACGCGGACGATCTGGAACGGGCGTTCGAGATGGAAGTGAAGGCCCTGGAAGCCGAGATTAAAGAAGCCAAGAAGGCGCTGCGCGGCTCCGCCCTGCCGATGGCGAAGAAACTCGCGGAAAAGCGGCGCATCGGCACGCTGGAGGCCAAACGGGACAAGATGAAGGCGGAATTTTTCGACCGGCGGGCGCAAATCCGCGCCGAAGTGGACAAGATGCTGGACAAGATTCAGGAGTCGCTGAGAATGGAACCAACGACGACTCCGCTGTTCACCATCCGCTGGGAGGTGGCATGAGCAGGGAACTGATCAGCAAGGCGACGCGAGACCAATTCCGGGAGGTGATCAAGGACTTCTTCTGCCTGCGCGAGATCGACATGATCTTCCAGGCCGGCGGTCTTGCGCCGCGCGCAAACTTCAAGCCGCAGGTCAACGGAGAGCGGCGTGGCCGTGTTGAAACCTATTACGCGAACATCGACTTTTCGTCGCCGGGAGACGTCCGAAAACTCCTCGTAGCCTATGAAGAACTGATCGAGCGTCTGCGATCGGCACAAGGCTCCGGGATGAATGCACAAGATGTCAAGACAAAGATTGGCGTGCTTCTCCACAGGATGGAGCGCGACGGCTTCCATTACGAGAACGGGCGTTTTGTTTCAGAGACCCTCAACCTCGCCATTGTGCAGGCGCCAACGCTCGTCCAGTTGACGGAGGCGTCGATTACCGAGCACGTTGACAAAGCGCGCCGCAAGATCGAGGCCGGCGATAATGCTGGAGCCATCGCCAGCTCTTATACGCTCGTCGAAGAATTCCTCAAGGAGCTACTGCGCAGAACGGGGACGCCCTTCAAAGAGAATGAGGGGGACATTCGCGAACTGTACAAGCTCGCATCCGATCCGCTGAACCTCAATCCGGCCGGCGAAACCCTCGAGAGCTACCTCAAAGCGATCCTTCAAGGGTTGAGGCAGCAGATCTGCGGTCTCTACGAGCTGGCCAACAAGGCGAGCGACCGGCACGCACGCCGCTACAACCCGGCGTGTCATCACGCAAAGCTGGCGGTCAATGCGGCCTTCACGTTGTGTGAATTCCTGCTCGATTCTTACGAATACCAGAAGCAACGACAAGAACGGCAACCTGTATCATGAACAACCGCAAGCAACGCCTCGAACTGACCTGGATCGGAAAGGAGGAGCGGCCCCGTCTGGAGCCGCGCATTCTTTTGGAGGACCCGGCGCTGAGCTATCATGCGCCACACCGCGTCACGGAGAACGACATCTTCGACAATCGGTTAATTTTCGGCGATAACCTGCTGGCGCTGAAGGCGCTGGAGCAGGAGTTCGCTGGCAAAATCAAGTGCGTTTTCATCGATCCGCCATACAACACCGGGTCGGCTTTCACACACTACGACGACGGGCTGGAGCATTCGATTTGGCTTTCGCTCATGCGTGATCGGCTGGAGTTGATTCGCCGCCTTCTCTCTCCTGATGGGTCTCTTTGGATCACGATTGACGACAATGAAGCACATTATCTGAAGGTGCTATGCGATGAGATATTCGGCCGTTTCAACTTCGTTGCAAATGTGATCTGGCAGAAAAGATTCTCTCCCAACAGTACAGCGCAATTCATATCGGACTCTCATGACCATGTGCTCGTGTACGCCCGAGAGAAATCGTCATGGAAGCGCAACCTACTTCCGAGAGACGATAAACAGAACTTGAGCTACAAAAATCTTGATAACGATCCTCGCGGACCCTGGACGTCTGGCGATCTTTCAGCTCGAAACCCCTACTCCCTGGGAATCTATCCAATCACGACTCCTTCAGGACGCGTAATCCCAGGACCTCCGAAGGGTATGTACTGGCGCGTTTCCAAGGAGAAGCTACTGGAGTTAGACCGCGATAGGAGAATCTGGTGGGGGAAAAGTGGCGACAACGTGCCACGATTGAAACGGTTCTTGTCTGAGGTGATGGAAGGTATTGTGCCACAGACGGTCTGGCTACACGATGAGGTTGGGAATACACAGGAGGCGAAGAAAGAAGTCATGGCTGTGGTCCCAGCGGATGCAGAGGTCTTCCAGACCCCAAAGCCGGAGCGGCTGCTTCGCCGCGTACTCGAACTCGCAACTAACCGGGGAGATTGGGTTCTTGATTCGTTTGCTGGCTCAGGGACGACGGGCGCGGTCGCGCACAAGATGGGCCGCCGCTGGATCATGGTCGAACTCGGCGAGCATTGCCATACGCACATCATTCCGCGGTTGAAAAAGGTTATTAACGGTGAGGATCCGGGCGGCATTACAAAAGCCGTGGGCTGGAAGGGCGGCGGCGGTTTCCGCTACTACCGCCTTGCCGCATCGCTGCTGGAGAAGGACCGCTGGGGCAACTGGGTCATCTCCAAGGACTATAACGCGGCGATGCTTGCGGAGGCCATGTGCAAGCTCATGGGCTTCCAGTACGCGCCTTCCGAACAGCATTACTGGATGCACGGCCGGTCGTCGGAAACCGACTTCCTCTACGTCACGACGCAGAGCCTTACGCACGAACAGCTCCGGGCGATTTCGCAGGATGTGGGCGAGAAGCGCAGCCTGCTGATCTGCTGCAAGGCGTTCCGAAGCAGCAATCTGGACGCCTTCCCGAATCTGACCGTGAAAAAGATTCCGCAGGCGGTGCTTCGCAAGTGCGAATGGGGCAAGGACGACTACAGCCTGAAGGTAGCCAACCTGCCGATGGCGCCGAAAACCAAAGAAGCGATGGCGGGCCAGCAGGATCTCTTCGCGGCGGTGGCGGAGTAGCGTATGGGCGATCGCATCCTCCGCAATGTGACGCAGCGGCTGTCGCTGCGCAAGCCACAGGCGGACTCGCTTGAGATTCTCGCCGAAATTCTGGAGCGGAGCCAACTGTGCAAGGGCGCCGATCCGGCAGTGGTGCTGGCGGCCATTCAGACCGCCGCCGCGGAGCGCGGCTGGAGGAAGATCGAGGATTTCGAACGCCCGTTTCCGTCGCTGTGCTTCGCCCTCGCCACGGGCGTGGGCAAGACGCGGCTCATGGGCGCGTTCATCGCCTATCTGTACCTCACCGGCAAGAGCCGGCATTTCTTTGTGCTCGCGCCCAACAAGACAATCTACGAGAAGCTGGTTGGCGACTTTTCGCCGGAGCATCCCAAGTACGTCTTCAGAGGCATCGCCGAGTTCGCGCAGAATCCGCCGCTGCTGATTACCAGCGACAATTTCGAAAGCGGCGTGGGCGTCCGGCTGGAAGGCGGCGGATCGTCGTACCTTTTCGGCGGCGACGTGCACATCAACATTTTCAACATCGACAAGATCAACAAGGAGGAAGGCCCGCGCGGAAAGCCGAAGATGAAAAAGCTCCAGGAGACGATCGGCGAGAGTTACTACGAATACCTCTCCAAGCTGACCGATCTGGTGCTAATCATGGACGAGGCGCACCGCTACCGCGCTAGCGCGGGGGCAAGGGCCATCGAGGGTCTGAATCCCATCCTCGGGCTGGAACTGACGGCGACGCCCCGAAGCGTCGGCGCGAATTCGAAGCCGTTCAAGAACGTGATTTACAGCTACGGCCTCGGCGAGGCAATGGCGGACGGGTTCGTGAAGGAACCGGCGGTGGCGACGCGTGCGAATTTCAATCCAAAGGACGTGAAGGATGTTGAGGAGCTGGAACGCATCAAGCTCGAAGACGCGGTCCATTATCACGACCATGTCGCCGTCGAGCTCGACCGTTACCACCGCGTTACCGGGCGGCCGAAGGTGCATCCGTTCATCCTCGTTGTGGCCCAGGATACGGAGCATGCCAGACGCCTGCGCGCCTTCATCGAATCCGAGAAGTTCTTCAACGGACGGTTTAAGGACAAGGTAGCCGAGATCCATTCGGCGCTCCGGGGCGAGGAGAACGACGAGGCGATGGAGCGGTTGGTCGCGCTCGAAAGAGATGCGAGGACGGAAATTGTCATACACGTGAACAAGCTCAAGGAAGGCTGGGACGTGACGAACCTCTATACGATCGTCCCATTGCGCGCCTCGGCCTCCGACATCCTGACCGAGCAGACGCTGGGCCGGGGCCTGCGGCTCCCCTACGGCGTGCGCGTGGCGAAGGGCGATGACGACGAATTCGCAGCGATCGATCGCCTCACCATCATTGCGCATGAGCGCTTTGACGAGTTAATTCAGAAGGCCAAGGAGCCGGGCTCCATCGTCATGAAGCAGGTGGTCATTGGCGATGGCGGAGACGTATCACCGGCTGGAGCGATGCTGGTCGAGGCCAAGTCGATGGCCGAGACCATCATCTTCGGCGATGCGCCCAAATTGGACGGAGCCCCGCAAGAGGGCGCGCCCGCTGCCACGTTCACCAGCCCTCAGGAACGGCGGGTTGCTGAACTCACGCTCGGCGTGATCCGCCAGTTCGAGCGGCGGCTGGGAGATATCGGGGCGTTGCGCAAGCCTGAGGTGAAGCAGCAAATTTCGGAGG
>JADGHK010000206.1 GCA_019686145.1 Bryobacteraceae bacterium
GATCTCTGTCAAACCTCAATTGTCCCTCTAAACCAGTGTATGTTGTCGAGGTTCAAAAGACCCGGAACGGAGAGAAGAACGGTGAAAAGACACGGCCGTATCGTTTCGGTGATTTCGACATCCTCGCCGTGAATCTTCATCCTTCCACCAACGATTGGAGGCGGTTTGTCTTCACAGTTGCGGGTTGGCTTTTGCCGCGGACAACCGATAAGGAACTAATTGAGATTTTTCAACCTGTCTCAATCACACCAGACGCCTATTGGACCGACAGCCTGCCACAGTGCATTGAATGGTTTCTCTCTGGAACGCCAAAGCGCCTGTACTCGTAAAGCGTGTATCGATAGAATAAAAGAAGTCTTCCCTTTTCGCGTCGCCTAGCCGCAGCCGCTATTTCTCCAGGCCCTGAAGCAACTGAGCCGCTCTCTCCCTCCAGGCCGGATTCGCCGCAGCCCGGCGCAAGTACGACACTGCTTCTTCACGCTCACCCACGGATGCCAGAGCCGCGCCCAAGCCAAACAAAGCCCGCGCCGATTCCGGTCTTCGCCGCAGCACCTCGCGGTATTGCGCAATCGCGGCCCGTTCCTGCCGCATGCCAAGCAGCAAGTCCGCCAACGTTTCACGGGCGTCCGTGAACTCCGGATCCGCCTCGAGCGACCGTTCGAGCTCCCTCTTCGCCCCGTCGTAATTCCCAAGCCGCCCTAGCATCATCCCGTAGTTGTAGCGTGTCGCCGCATCGGCCGGGCGCAGCCGGATCGCCGTCTCGAACTCGGCCTGAGCATCCTTTGTCTTACCCTGGCTTGCGAGCAACTGGGCAAGATTTGCATGTGCATCGGCGTAGTCGGGACGGACACGAATGGCTTCGCGGAAATCGCTTTCCGAAAGCCGGAGAATTCCGAGATTGTTCCATGCCTGGTACAATTGCGGGTCGATTTCGAGCGCCTTCCGCAGCGCGTTGATCGCATCGTGCGTCTTCCCCTGCGCCCGGTAAACGAGTCCTAATTCATGCCACGTGAGCGCCCGTTGCGGCGCCAGCTCCGATGCCTTTCTGAGGGTCTGTGCTGCTTCCTCGTTTCTCCCCGTACGACGCAGCGCCGTCCCGAGCTTCTGCAGCACGTAGCCGGACACGGGACTTCGCCTGACGGCTTCCCGGTAATAGATTAGGGCTTGCTCATAGTTCCGTTCGCGGTCGAGCGCTTCGCCCAGTTCGAGATACCATTCCCCGCGCTTCGGCGCATACCGGGCGATTGCATCTTTCAATTGACGGATTCCCGCCTTCAGATTGCTCGCGTCCTTTACCTGCGCCACCGCCAGGTAAAGCTCACTCTCCGGTCCGGGCGGCAGCTTGGCCGGATAATACAGCACGACAGGCCCGCGATACTCATCCCTTCGCTCCTGCAATTCTGCCAGCAGGTCACCCTCGGGTTTCTTGCGCTGAATGTAGTGATCCGTCGCCACCACATGAATCACGTCCTCTGTCCGGCGCTTCGGCATGTGACAATCGACGCACTCCGTCAGAGCCTTCACGTGCTCGCCCTGGGAGTGGCAAGAGCGGCAGGTTTTGTTGTGTTCGCTCACCGGCTGCACGCGATGCGGATCATGACATGTAGTACACGTCATCTTTCCCGCGCTCTTCAGAAAACATGCGGATTTGCGCATCCGGTACGCCGCATTCACGATCTCGAATTTGTCGCTTTGGCGAGTTTCTGGCGCGTGATCGAAGTTCAACAGGAAATCCCCCAGCGGTTCGCCCGGCCGAAACGAAAACGGGCCGCGCTCATAACGCTGAATCGCATTCGGCAAGGGAGAGCTTGTTGTCTGCAGATGGCAGACCATGCAAAGCTCGAGCTGCCGCTCCGGGCTCAGCCGTCCCGGATTCACAATCGCCTTGCGAATGTCCTCGCGTTTCGCTCCCGTTCCCGCCAATTGCACATGCCTCGTTCCGTCTCCATGGCACCGCTGGCAATCGATTCCCTCGGGCAACGCGCCTTCATAGATCGGCTCTGCGAAGGGTTGGTCATGTCCCGCGGGGATCTTCGGATACGCGTTGTGGCAGAACATGCAGGCGTAAGTGATGGGACGCCGGAAGCCGTCGTGGTCCGGCCTGTCATAGCCGGGGTTCATGGCCCAGTAGCCGCCCTTCTCCGCGTACCAGCCGAGCGGCAACTGCATCAGCCGGCCGCTTTCCGTCCGATGCAGATAGGCCCGCGCATGATTCCCGGACCCCATCACGTAATCCACCCGGAATTCCATCACATTCACCGGGTTACCTGCCGCATCGAGCTGGTGGCGCCGCTGATAGTACTGCCCGTCGCGCACCAGCATGGTGAAGTAGCTGTTCGACGGAGCGTGATAATACGAATTCTTCCGAACGAAGTCCTCGACCAGCCGCTCCGGGGTCAGCCGGTAAAAAGACCGCCCCATTCCGGTCTGCCGGTACGTTTCCCAAATTGCACGGTGGCAGCCCGCGCATACCCGCGAATCCGCCGCGGCGGGCATTGCGAAGAGAACGGCCAATATGAGTCGGGAATACAGTGACATTTGGCGTTCGGCAAGTTTAATAATAATTCCAAAATTACCCTTGCAATCGATGCCCCCCCTTGTGATAGTCTTTCCCTCCAATGAGCTGCTGTAGCAGGTAAGGCTCAGTGATATCCGTACGTTTGGGGAATCAGAATGGACACGACGAGTAATGTGTTAATCCGATTCCGGGTTGCCGGTCTGGCCGCGACTCTCCTCCTGTTACCACTGTCATTATTTGGTCAAAGCGGCGCCGCCACGATTCAAGGCACGGTGCAGGACTCTTCGGGAGCCGTTGTGCCTGCGGCGTCCATTCGCATCGTGAATCAGGCCACCAGCGTGGCAGTCGACACAAAGTCGAACGAGAGCGGCTTCTTCTCGGCTCCGGGCCTCAATGCGGGAAAATACACCGCGACGGTCAGCGCCCCCGGTCTGAAGACATACGAAGCCGTAGTGACCCTGGCCAACGGCCAGGTCCTGGTCCTCAATCCCGTCCTGAGTGTCGGCGACGCCAGCGAAAAGATCACGGTCACGGGTGAAACGATTCAGCTAGCCACCTACGACAGCGGGACTGTGAACACACAGCTCGATTTCGCACGAATCAACCAGCTCCCCATGAATGGCCGCAACGTCCTTAACCTGGCGCAAAACACCGTGCCCGGACTGGAGGGAGGTGGTACCCGGGCCAACGGTCTCATGCAGGAAGGCATGGAATACTCGCAGGACGGCGCGCCGATGACGAACCGGAACTTCGGCGGCGAAGCGAATTCCGCGCAGGCTACTCTGCCGGACCCGGACTCGGTCCAGGAAGCCCGGTTTGAGACGATGAATTCGAGCGCGCAGTTCGCCACGCCGGCAACCGTCATCCTCACGACGAAATCCGGAACCAACTCCCTGCATGGTTCTTTCTTTGAGACCGCCCGCAACAATTACTTCGGGATCGCCAAAGCCCGGCAAAATCCGGCCGATTTTGCCGCCCCGCACCTCGTCCGCAACGAATTCGGCGCCTCCATCGGCGGCCCCATTTTCTTCCCCAAACTCTACAATGGCAAAAACCGCTCCTTCTTCTTCTTCGCTTTTGAGCGCTTCTCCTTGCGGCAGGCTGCCAGTCAACTGGTAAGGGTGCCTACCGTCGCGATGAGAAACGGTGATTTCAGCGGCCTTGTCAACTCGTCGGGCATTCTGCAGCGGCTCTATGACCCGTCCACCACGCAAGGTCCGGACCAGAACTACGCGCGCCTTCCCTTCCCGAACAACCAGATTCCGATCTCGCGGATCAGTCCCCTGGCAAAAACTCTGTATGCGGCGACGCCGCTTCCGAACACTTCGGACAACCCTCTCGTCAATCCGAATTTCCACGACGTCAACAACATCACCCAAACCGTTCCTAACACCACGTTCCGGCTGGACCACGTTTTCAACGAGAATAATCGTGGCTACTTCCGCTTCACAGACATCGAGCAGGAGCAGCAGGCGCTCCGCAACTATCCCTCCGCTTCGCCGGCCAATATCGAAGGGGGCGGGCTCCCGGCTGGTGCGACGGGTTATCAGCGCATCCCGATCCAAACCGTCAGTGGCGCCGCCGGTTTCTCGCATGTCTTCTCGCCCACGTTCTTCTCGGAGACCATCTACAGCATGCAGTGGCAGCGCATGTACGTGGAGGGCAATGAAGCGTCGAAGGCCAACTACGAGCAGCAGCTCGGTTTGCCCAACAACCTGGGCAACCCGGGTTTCCCCGCCATTGGCGCAAACCTCATCATGCCCTACGGCGGCTCGCAGTGGAACTACGGCATGAGCCAGCGCCTCACGACGATCGATGAGAACCTCAACAAGATCTGGGGCAAGCACCAGTTCGCCTTTGGCGGCCGCTGGCGGCATGAGAAGTTCGGCTATCTCTCGGACCGCTCACCGGATCAGATCACCTTCACCAACCTCGCCACGGCGATCTACGATCCGACCTCGGGCGCCAATTATGCGCCGCGCCCCAATACCGGCTTCCCTGACGCGGACTTCTTCCTGGGCGCCGCAGCCAGCTATTCGCAGAACCGCAATGCGCCGTTCAACGACGTCAGTCTGCAGGAGTTCGACTTCTATTTTCAGGACAACTTCCGCGTGACCCAGCGTCTCACTCTGAACCTGGGGGTCCGTTGGGAAATGCATCCCGCCCCTCGCGCCAGGCACGATTTCATGGTCACGTTCGATGTGAAGAACAAGGCCATCGCCACGCCGCGCCCGCTCGACTACTACCTCCAGCATGGCCTCACCACGGAAGCGATCATCACGAATCTGAGAAACCTCGGGGCCAAGTTCGAGACCTTCGAGGAAGGAGGCCTCCCCTCCCGCGGCTTCTACGCGAGCAACGACAACGTGCTTCCCCGCTTAGGCTTCGCTTATACGCCGTCCTTCGGCAAGGGAACTGTCATTCGCGGCGGTTACGGCGAGTACATCTACCCGGTTCCGGTGCGGAACTCCGTGCGCTATCTGACCGCCAGCTATCCCTTCGTCGCTTCCTATTCCCAGAGCTACACGGCGGCGACTTTTTCTCCCGATGGCCTTCCGAACCTGCTCCTTCGCGGACCCATTCCCGTCATTGCAGGCCTCAACAGCAGGGATGTTGTGAACACAAACTCGACGACCGCCCTCTTACCCGGCATCAGCACGGGCACGACGCTCAGCCCCGAGTATCCGCCCGCGCGCGTCCGGGAAGCGAATTTCACCATCGAGCAGCCCTTCAGGGACGGTTCGGTTTTCCGCGTGAGCTATGTCCACACACACGGATGGAACCTCGACCAGAACCTTCAATACAACAATGCCCCCTCCGCGTACGTTTGGATGATGAAGACCGGCACGAGTCTGCCAACCGGCACCTACGCCTCCACCGCGACGCGCCCCTATGATCAGACTCTATGGGGCGGCAAC
>JADGHK010000207.1 GCA_019686145.1 Bryobacteraceae bacterium
TTACCCTGAGACTGATTCGGTCGTAATTTAAACGCTACAAAAGAAAGGACAAAGAAGGAACGTCTCTAGTACCGCGCTTGACCGGTTCCTGTGAGCCAAGGTATATTTAGATGTCGGACCGTTTCGATCCGAGTTCACCATGCTGAAGCTTACCAAGAAGGCGGATTACGGGCTCATTGCTTTGAAGCATTTGGCCGTGAAAGGCGAAGGAAAGAGCGCCAGCGCAAAGGAAATCGCTGAGTGCTACCGGATGCCGCTGCCGCTCCTCTCCAAGGTGCTTCAGCGTCTGGTCCGGAATGGTTTCCTGCAAAGCGAGCACGGCACCAACGGCGGCTACAGGCTCGCCAGGGATGCGAGCCGCATTAGTGCGCTGGAGGTCATTCGCGCCATTGATGGCCCAATCATTTTGACGGCCTGCTTTACGGAGCACGGGGAATGCGACCAGTCGGAACGGTGCTCGGTGAGGGAACCGCTCCGGAAGGTTCACGAAGGAATCCTCCGGCTGCTGAGCGGCATCACTATAGCTGACCTCTCCCAGGATGAGATGCAGGACATAGTGGTCGACAACCTGATTCAGCCGTCGGGCAAATCGCCTGAAACTGGCCGGCCGGCGCCGGCGGTAAGAAGTCATTGAGGAAAACGCACGATGAAGATGCCGATTTATCTCGATAATCACGCGACGACCCCAATGGATCCGCGTGTGCTCGATGCAATGCTGCCGTATTTCACCGAGAAATTCGGCAACGCCGCAAGCCGCAACCACGTGTTCGGCTGGCAGGCCGAAGAGGCCGTGGAAAAGGCACGCAAACAGATTGCGGACCTGATCGGAGCGACCTCAAAAGAGATTATCTTCACCAGCGGTGCGACCGAGTCCAACAATTTGGCGATCAAGGGCGTCGCGGAGATGTATGCCGAGAAAGGCAACCACATCATCACCGTCGCCACTGAGCACAAGGCCGTCCTCGACACGTGCAAGCATCTGGAGAAGAACGGCTACCGGGTGACGTACCTTCCGGTCCGGCAGGATGGTCTGGTGGATCTCGACATGCTGCGCGGAGCAATCACCGACAAAACCATCCTTGTGTCGGTCATGTACGCGAACAATGAGATCGGAGTCGTGCAGCCGATCGCCGAAATCGGCAAGATTGTGAAGGAGCGCGGCGTCCTGTTCCACACCGACGCCGTACAGGCGATTGGCAAGATTCCGGTGAACGTGATCCGCGACAACATCGACCTCATGTCGCTGACCGCGCACAAGCTCTACGGACCGAAGGGTGTCGGCGCCCTTTACGTCCGGAGGAAGAACCCAAGGGTTCAATTGACCGCGCAGATGGACGGCGGCGGGCACGAGCGGGGTATGAGGTCGGGGACGCTGAACGTCCCGGGCATCGTCGGTTTCGGCAAAGCCTGCGAGATCTGCCAGCAGGAGATGCCTGAAGAGAGCGTACGTCTGAAGGCGCTGCGCGACAGGCTGAAAGACAAGCTCCTTGCTGAGCTGGATGAGGTCTACATCAACGGCAGCATGGAGAGCCGTCTGCCTCATAACCTGAACATGAGCTTTGCCTATGTGGAGGGCGAGAGCCTTCTGATGGGAATCAATGACGTGGCTGTCTCAAGCGGCTCGGCCTGCACTTCGGCAACGCTCGAACCGAGCTATGTCTTGAAGGCGCTTGGCGCCGGTGACGATCTCGCTCACTCTTCCATCCGCTTCGGCATCGGACGGTTTAATACCGAGGAGGAGATCGATTACGTGGCGAACCGCGTTGTCGAAGTTGTTCGAAAGCTGCGTGAACTTTCGCCGCTTTACGAAATGGTCAAAGAGGGAGTGGATCTCTCCAAGGTGCAGTGGACAACCCACTGACCCGGACGTCAGGCACGAGGATTTTCGTTTTATAGGAGATATAGATGGCCTATTCAGACAAAGTTCTGGATCACTACAACAATCCGCGCAATGTTGGCTCGCTGGATAAGAACGACCCGAACGTGGGCACTGGCATGGTAGGCGCGCCGGAATGCGGTGACGTCATGAAGCTCCAGCTCAAGGTGAACCCGGAGACGGGCATCATCGAGGACGCGAAGTTCAAGACGTTCGGCTGCGGCAGCGCGATTGCGAGCTCGTCGCTCGCCACCGAGATGCTCAAGGGCAAGACGGTCGAGCAAGCGTTGGAGATCAAGAACACAGCCATCGTTCAGGAACTCAGCCTGCCGCCGGTGAAGATTCACTGCTCCGTGCTCGCTGAGGACGCGATCAAGGCTGCGATCGCCGATTACAAGAAGAAGCAGAGCGCGTTGCAGGCTTCACAGCCGGTCAGCAAGTGAGCAGCAACAAAGCGGAGGAAGCTGGGGCAAGGAGTGCCGGGCCCCGGGAGCTTTGAAGAATGATCCAGGTAACGCCGAAAGCAGTTGAGAAGATTCGAGCCGCCTTCCAGAAGGAGGGTGTTCAGGGCGGACTCCGCCTCGGTGTGCTCGGCGGCGGCTGCTCCGGGCTGAGCTATCTCTTCCGGTTCGAGCCAAAGCCGCGTCCTACCGACAAGGTGTTTGAGTTCGACGGCATTCAGGTTTATATCGACCCGAAGAGCATGCTGTACCTGGATGGGATGACCCTGGACTACAAAGAATCCCTGATGTACTCCGGCTTCGCCTTTGACAATCCGAATGCCAAGAAGAGTTGCGGATGCGGCTCGTCCTTTAGTGCCTGATGGAAGGGACGCGTTGCTGGCAGTGCGGGCAGCCGACGGCGGGGGCGCTCTTTTGCCCATCCTGTAATCATTTGCAGCAGCCGACGTCGGATTACTACAAGTTCTTTGGGCTTCCGCAAAAACTCAATCTCGATCCGGGCGACCTGCAGAAGCGGTTTTATAGCCTGAGCCGCCAGCTGCACCCGGATCGCTTCACGCGAAGTACTCCGACAGAACGGCAATACTCCCTCGAAGCCACGGCGATCCTGAATGACGGATACCGCGTGCTGCGGGATCCCGTGTCGCGCGCGGAATACGTGCTTCGCCAGCGCGGCTTCGATGTAGGGGAGCAGCGGTCCAAGGACGTTCCGCCGGAACTGCTCGAAGAGGTGTTCGAGCTGAACATGGCTCTCGAAGAGCTGAAGGTCGGCGATGAGTCCGCGCGCGAGCAGCTGGAAGAATCAAGAGCCAGATTCCGATCGATGCGCGACGAGGTTGACAGCCAGCTCCAGCAGTTGTTTGTACGCTACGACGAGTCGGCAGACCAGGATAGCGCGAACGCCATCCTGCAGGAAATTCGCGGGGTCCTCAATCGCCGCCGCTACATTCGAAATTTGGTAGATCAGGTCGAAAGAGAGTTGGCGGCTTGAACGCCCCAAACAGTTAATTCCATGTCTTCCACGTTCCAGATCGATTTCTCTGCGGCTCACAAGCCGGTGATTGTCGGGATTGACCTCGGCACAACAAACAGCCTTGTCGCCTTCATGGATCTGACAGGGCCCAAAGTGATTCCCGGCCCCGAAGGAGAACGGCTGGTACCGAGCATCGTTTCCGTCAGGCAGGACGGGGAAGTCGTGGCTGGCAATCCTGCCCGCCAGCTTCTCATTGAACAGCCGGACCGCACGGTCTACTCCGTGAAGCGGTTGATGGGCAAGGGCGTCAGTGACATCGGCGAGGAGCTGCGCCTCTTCCCCTTCCGCATCGCCGAAGGCAGCGAATCCGTCGTGCGCTTGCAGTTGGGTGACCGCACTTTTACTCCGCCGGAGATATCAGCCCACGTCCTGCGCCAGCTGAAACAGAACGCGGAAGCGTACCTTGGCCGGCCCGTGACACAGGCCGTCATCACTGTTCCTGCTTACTTCAACGATGCCCAGCGGCAGGCAACGAAAGACGCGGGCAGGATCGCCGGGCTGGAGGTGCTGCGTCTGGTCAACGAGCCGACAGCCGCGTCGCTTGCTTACGGCCTGGATAAGAGGAAGGATGGCGTGATTGCCGTCTACGACCTCGGCGGCGGGACCTTCGATATCTCGATCCTGCGCCTCCACGAAGGCATCTTCGAAGTGCTGGCCACAAACGGCGACACGCACCTCGGCGGCGACGACATCGATAACCGGCTGATCCAGATCGCTCTCGAGGATATTCAGAGCGAGTGGGGCGAGGATATCGGCAAAAACAGAGAAGCCGTCCAGTTGCTTCGCCGCGCGGTCATCCAGGCCAAAGAGGAGCTGTCCTTCGTTCCCGTAACGAAGATTGAACTCGAGTATCAGGGCAAGGCCTACCGGCGCGAACTCACACGTGATCTTTTCGAAAAGCTGATAGCGGACATCGTGGAACGCACCCTTGGGCCCTGCCGCGATTGCCTGCGCGATGCCGGTCTGAGTCCGGAGCAGATTGACGAAGTTGTCCTGGTGGGCGGATCGACACGGATTCCGCTTGTGCAAAAAGCCGTCGAGACGCTCTTCAAGGCCCGTCCTCATACGGAACTCAATCCGGACGAGGTGGTCGCGCTCGGCGCTGCGGTTCAGGCGGGGATTCTCGCCGGAGACGTGCAGGACAAGCTTCTTCTCGACGTGACACCGCTTTCGCTCGGAATCGAGACAATGGGCGGCGTCGTATCCAAGCTGATCCACCGGAACTCCACGATCCCCGCAAGTGCCACGGAAATCTTCACGACTGGCGTCGACGGCCAGCGCAATGTGCTGATCCACGTAGTGCAAGGCGAGCGTGAACTGGCGAAAGACTGCCGCAGTCTGGCTCGTTTCGACCTCAAAGACATCGAGCCGATGCCCGCTGGAATGGCTCGCATTGAAGTCCGTTTCCTGATCGACGCAAACGGCATCCTGAATGTCTCGGCTCGCGATCTTCGCACGGGCAAGGAACAGAGCGTCGATGTAAAGCCCTCCTACGGCTTGACGGACGAGCAGGTGGAGGCGATGATTCTCGAGTCCTACGAGAAGGCCGAGGAAGATATTCGAGAGCGCCAGGCGCGCGAAGCCCGCGTAGAGGCGGACACAATCATGAACGCCCTCGAAAAGGCTAAGCAGAACGATGCCTGGCTCGAGCTAACGGATGAAGAACGGCGCACCATTGACGAAGCGCTGAATCGTCTGTTGATGGTCTATCACAGCGACGACCACCTTTTGATTCGTCAGAGCATCGAGCATTTGAACAACGTTACGATGAAGCTCGCTGAGAATATGATGAACAGCGCCGTCAGCAACGCCTTAAAGGGGACCAAGCTCTAATGGGACTGACCTGGGATCAAGCCGAAGATATTGCTCTTGCACTGTACGAAAAGTATCCGGATGTGGATCCTTTAACCGTTCGCTTCACCGACCTGCACCGGTGGGTCACGGAGCTCGAGGATTTCGATGATGACCCGGCGAGATCAAACGAAGCGAAGCTCGAAGCGATCCAGATGGCCTGGCACGAAGAGTATCTGGATAATCAATAGTTCTGGAGATACCAGGATCGTA
>JADGHK010000208.1 GCA_019686145.1 Bryobacteraceae bacterium
GTTCCAGATGATGTTCGCCATCATCACGCCCGCGCTGATCTCGGGCGCTTTTGCCGAACGCATGAAATTCAGCGCGATGATGCTCTTTACCACGCTGTGGCTGTTCTTCGTTTACCTCCCGATGGCGCACATGGTATGGGGCAAGGGCGGCCTGCTCAACGCTTTCTCAGGCGGAGCGATTCCCTGCTTCGACTTTGCGGGCGGCACGGTGGTTCACATCACGTCCGGCGTCTCCGCTCTCGTCTGCGCCATCTACCTGGGAAAGCGGCTGGGATATCCGCAAGAGCCGATCAAGCCTCACAGCGTCGTGTTGAGCGTCGTAGGCGCCTGCCTGCTCTGGGTGGGTTGGTTCGGCTTTAACGCCGGCAGCGCGCTTGGAGCATCGGGTCTCGCTTCAAACGCCTTCGTAGTGACTCAGCTGGGCGCCGCGGCGGCTGCCCTCAGCTGGATGATTGTCGAATGGATGCGCAGCGGCAAGCCAAGCGCTCTCGGCGCCATCTCGGGCGCTGTGGCGGGTCTCGTCGCCGTCACGCCCGCAGCCGGCTTCGTTCTGCCGAAGCATGGAATCCTGATTGGCCTGATCGCCGGTGCTTTCTGCTACTACATGGTCGCCGTCGTAAAGCATAAGCTGGGATACGACGACTCGCTCGACGCCTTCGGCGTGCACGGCGCGGGCGGCACTCTGGGTGCTATCCTCACAGGCGTCTTCGCCACCAACGTAGTCAACAACGCGTTGAAAGATGGATCTGGCAATCCTTTGCCGCTCGGTTTGGTCGACGGCAATGGCGGACAGGTTCTCAATCAGCTCTGGGGCACTCTTCTGTCGTGGGCGATTGCAATTGTCGGCACGCTGATCATCCTGAAAGTCTGTGACCTGATCGTCGGGCTGCGAGTGAGCAAGGATGAGGAAATTCAGGGCCTGGATCTGAGCCTGCACGGCGAGGAAGGATATAACTTCGAGGCCTAGAAAAGGGGATCCCAATGAAAAAGATTGAAGCGATTATTCAGCCATTCAAGGTTGAAGAAGTAAAGGAAGCGCTGAAAGGAATCGGCATCGACGGCATGACCGTGATCGACGTGCGGGGCCACGGCCGCCAGAAGGGGCATAAGGAGATCTACAGAGGCCAGGAGTACGAAGTGGATCTGCTGCCCAAGTCGAAGATCGAAATGGTGGTCCCCGACAACCGGGCTGATGAAGTCGTTCGCACATTGATCAACGCAGCGCAAACGGGAAAGATCGGCGACGGCAAGATCTTCATTTCCGACGTCGCTGAAGCGATCCGCATCCGGAACTATGAGCGGGGCGAAGCAGCCCTGTAACAGCGAAGAACTGGAGCGGCTTCGCGAAGCTTTCTTCGCAACGGGCGCGGCACGTCCTGTGCTGGAGGGGCGCACCGCGCTCGTTGACCAGTTGGTCCGCGACGTTTTCCTTCAGTCACTCGAGCCAAGCTTCCCCGGCGAAATTGCGCTGCTAGCCGTCGGCGGCTATGGACGCCGGGAATTGTTCCCCCATTCGGATGTCGATCTGCTGCTGCTCGTCGACCGCGCAGCGCAAACGGAAGAGGCTCGTGAGGCGCTCTCCAACTTCTTCCGCATTTTGTGGGACAGCAGGCTCCGGATCAGCCACTCGCTCCGCACCCCGCAGGAATGCTGCGAGCTACACGAGCAGAACATTGAATTGAACATCAGCCTTCTCGACCGCCGTTTCCTGGCCGGAGACGCCTCTCTCTTTGAACGGCTGGAGGCGCGGATGCCATCCTTCATGAAGTCGTACCGGGCTTCGCTCGAACGCTACCTGGTCCGGATGGCCCGTTCCCGCCACAGCAAATTCCAGAACTCCATCTACCATATGGAGCCCCAATTGAAAGAGGCGCCCGGAGGCGTTCGGGACCTCCAGCTTGTTTCCTGGCTGAGCGCGGCGAATGCCCTGCCCGAGGACCTGTGGCCTGCCCGCGACTTCCTGTACGCCGTCCGCTGCCGCCTTCACTACGCCATGCATCGCGACGTCAACGTGCTGTCGTTCGACCTGCAGGAAGACATGGCGGAACAAAGGTTCTGGGGAATGCGCGATCCGGAGACTCTGATGCGGACCTATTTCCGCCACGCACGCCTGGTTTACGCCGCGGCATTGCGCCGCATCGAAGCCGTCGAAAGCGCCTCGAGCGGCTTGCTGTCGCAGTTCCGCGACTGGCGCAGCCGCCTTTCCAATTCCGAGTTCACTGTCCTTCAGGAGAGGGTCTACCTCCGGTCGCACCATGTCCTGGAGGCGGATCCGGACGTTGTGCTCCGGCTTTTCGAATTCCTCGCACGCCATGGCTTGCGCCTGTCGCCCGAGGCCGAACGGCGGATCGGGGAAGCGCTCCCTTCCCTAACCGCTCACTTCTCAAAGCCACGCAACATCTGGCCGCAGCTACGGACCGCGCTCGCGCTGCCGCACGCCGCTCTTGCGCTCCGGGCATTCGCGGACACCGGCCTGCTGCACGCGATCATACCGGAATGGGAAACCATTGAGTGCCTTGTCATCCGCGACTTCTACCACCGGTACACGGTCGACGAGCACACTCTGGTCGCTATCCAAAACCTGTCTGATTTGCGAGAGGCCAAGGATCGAGGCCGCCAGCGCTTCCGGGAGCTGCTGGAAGAGACGGAGGAGCAAGGCTTGCTCCGGTTCGCGATCCTTCTCCACGACCTCGGCAAAGGCACGCGAACCGGCTCACACGCGATCGAATCTGTCCGGCTTGCCGACGCCATTATGAGCCGCATCGGCGTCTCCGACGCGGAGCAAAAGACCATCCGTTTTCTCATCGAACGGCACCTCGAACTCTCCTCGCTCATGACAAGCCGGGATCTTGAGGACAGCGCTACCGGTCTCTATCTGTCGCGGCGTGTCGAGACGATCGAACAGTTAAAGCTGCTCACGCTCCTGACCTACGCCGACGTGAGCGCTGTCAATCCATCCGCAATGACGCCATGGCGGCTGGAGCAATTATGGCGCGTTTTCCGTTTAGGGCAGCGGGCGCTCACGCGAGCCCTCGAGGACGATCGAATTGCGGAGCCCGTACCCGAACTTCACTCCGACTTCCTCACCGGATTGCCAACGAGATATTTGCGGACGCGATCGAAGGAAGAGATGGAATCGGACCTCAAGCTTTATCAGCGCTGCCGCGCGGTGGGAGTCGCCGTGGATCTGCAGCGCTCCGAGACGCTGTGGCGGTTGACGCTGGCCGCGCCCGACCGTCCGCGCCTGTTCGCGTCCGCCGCCGGCGTTCTCGCCGCCTTCGGGATGAACATCCTGAAAGCGGAAGCCTTCGGGAATCACGCCGGCATCGCACTGGATACATTTGTATTCTCTGATCCCGCCAGAACACTCGAACTGAATCCGGGCGAGGTATCGTCGCTGCGCTCCACCATGGAGCAGGCGGCGCAAGGCTTAGTGGATGTCGCCAGGCTGCTTGCGAGAAGGCCTCTGCCAGTGCGCCCGAGCCGCGGTTCGCGAATCTCTCCCTCCGTTTCCATATACAACGACGAGTCCGAAGCGGCGACGCTCGTCGAAGTCGTTGCCGAAGACCGGCCGGGCCTGCTCTATCAGCTGGCGTCTACCCTCTCGGACGAAGGCTGCGACATCGATGTGGTGCTCATCGACACGGAAGCGCACAAGGCGCTGGACGTTTTCTACGTTACTGCCGGCGGAGCCAAAGTGGCGGCGGGCAACCACGCGAGGCTGCGGCAAAGGCTCATCGAAGCCTGCTTCCATTGACTTTTTACGATAATCACAGTGACCATCCCCACAGAAGGCCCCGCCGAGAATACTATAGAGAATCATGTCTAAGCAGCAGAACGGCAATCGCCGATCGTTTTTCCTTGTTGGGATCTATGGCCTATGGGGGTTAATCACGGGGGCACTAGCAATCCCGGCATCGCTGTACCTACTGTTGCCTCCTCGCCTCCGGAGGCAAAGCCAGTGGGTGGAGGTTGGGGACATATCCAATTTGAAGCCGGACACGCCGGAAGAGATGATTTTCAAGCGGAACCGGGTCGATGGCTGGAAGGTCGTTACTGAGAGGACCAGCGCCTGGGTTGTGAAGACCGGAAGCGGAGAGATCTTCGCTCTCGCGCCCGGATGCACGCACCTTGGCTGCGCCTATCACTGGAATAGCCAGCAAAAGGAGTTCGTCTGTCCCTGCCATACCTCTGCCTTCTCAATTGACGGCAAGGTCCTGACCGGGCCTGCCCCTCGTCCGCTGGATCGGTATGAAGTCAAGGTAGAGGGTACGAAGCTGCTGGTTGGCGAGATTCGGACGGCATAAGACCATGTTCCGGAAAATCCTTGATTGGCTAGAGGAACGTACAGGAGTTGAAAGCGCGATCCGCCATTTCCTGTACGAAGAGATTCCGGCCTCAAGCGGCTGGCATCAGGTATTCGGCAGCGTCGCTCTTTTCCTGTTTCTCGTGCAGGCCTTCACGGGAATCCTGCTCGCCTTTAACTTCGCGCCTACCCCGGGAGAGTCGTACAACAGCCTCAAGTTCATCATCACGGAGCTCACAGGCGGAAGGCTGATCCGCGGCCTTCACCACTGGGGCGCCAGCATGATGATTGTCGTCGTCGTGCTGCACATGGTCCAGGTTTTCCTCTGGGGCGCTTACAAGAAGCCTCGGGAAATGACGTGGATGCTGGGCGTGGTTCTCCTTCTCCTGACGCTCACCTACGGACTCACCGGTTACCTTCTGCCTTGGGACAACCGGGCTTACTGGGGCACGGTTGTGGCGACACAGATCGCGTCAAAGGCTCCGATTGTCGGGCAGTACATGGCCCGCCTTATGGGCTCGGATGGCGGAGGCATCGGAGTGATCACGTTCACCCGCTTCTACGCGCTCCACGTACTGCTGCTGCCGCCGATCACGCTGATGCTCATCGGGCTCCACGTCTTTCTGGTGCGCAAGCACGGTGTTGCTCCGGCTCCAGAGGATTTTGGCCGCCCGAAGAAGAAGTTTTATCCCGAGCAAGTTTTCAAGGACACCGTTGCGATCTTTGCAGCGTTCGCAATCCTGTTCACCATGGCTGTTGCCGTCCAGGTGCCGCTCGGGCGTCTGGCCGATCCAACCGACAGCAGCTACATTCCCCGTCCGGATTGGTATTTCCTCTTCCTGTTCCAGCTGCTGAAGTTCTTTGAGGGACCGCTCGAAGTAGTCGGCAGCGTGGTGCTGCCGGGGATCGCCGTGCTGACGCTGTTCCTCGTTCCGTTCATCGATCGAAGCAAGGCGATGCGCGTGACGCAGCGGACTACAGCCATTGGGGTTGTCGCCCTGGCTGCTCTAGGGTGGACCGGGCTGACAGTGGCCGCGATCATGACCACGCCGCACCAGCAGGAATCGGCCTTCGTGGAAGGACCCGGCGCCTGGCAGCTCCTTCCGCCGGAAGA
>JADGHK010000209.1 GCA_019686145.1 Bryobacteraceae bacterium
CATCCGGAAGTGAAACGCTTTCAGGAGCTGTTTCCGGACAGCCAGGTTCGGACCATCAGGGATCTCAAGGAGTCTACATGAAATTACCCGGCAACATGCAGGCAATGATGAAGCAGGCGCAGCAGATGCAGCAGCGCCTGCAGGAGCAGGTGTCGCAGATTCGAGTGGAAGCGACTTCCGGCGGGGGCATGGTAACAGTCAAGATGGACGGTCAGAAAAACGTCCTCGGTGTGAAGATCGATCCAGAGGTGGCAGGGGACATCGAGATGCTTCAGGACATGATCGTCGCTGCCTGCAATGAAGCGGTTAAGAAAGTCGACGAAGAGACACAGAAGATTATGGGCGGCGTCCTTGGCAGCATGGGACTCCCACCCGGCCTGTTCTGACGGACCTGGTCTTCGATGCCCGATTTCGCTGAGCCGCTCGCCCGACTGATTCAGGAAGTGAAAAGACTTCCTGGTATCGGTCAAAAATCGGCACAACGAATTGCTTTCCATATTCTGCGCGCCCGGCGCGAGGATGTCGAGCGGTTGGTGCAGGCGCTCTACGACGTCAAGGACAAGTTAGGCCTGTGCGCGCTTTGCAATAACATCAGCGACGGCGACCTCTGCCCCTTTTGCCGCGATCCCAATCGGGATCGAAGCGTGATCTGCGTCGTGGAGGAGCCGCACAACATCCTGCCGATCGAAACGACGCGCGCCTTCTCTGGCCTCTACTACGTGCTTCATGGCGCCATCTCTCCGTTGCGGGGAATTGGACCGGAGCAGTTGAAGATCAAGGGTCTTCTTGAACGCATCGGGGCCGGAGGCGTACAGGAGCTGATTCTGGCCACCAATCCCACAGTCGAAGGAGAAGCTACGGCCGTTTACCTCTCGCGCCTCATGAAGCCGCTTGGGATGCGGGTCACACGGATCGCCATGGGACTTCCCGTGGGGAGCGATCTCGAGTTCGCCGACGAAGTCACGATGTCGAAGTCGCTTGAAAATCGCCGCGAGATGTAGCGATCGCCCGCCCGTTCGCAGCCGTCAGGCAAGAACGCGCAAAGGCTGAGCTTCGACGAGGCCGCTGGCCGAAAGGCCTTCAATCCTTACCGAAACAATCTGGTTTGCCGGCCTTGGGGTAGCCAGTTCAACCTGGAGGTAATTCCCGCTGAGAGAACGCCGGTCACCGAGGGTCACCACAGAAAGCTCACGCCCGACCATGGATTGCCGGAAGGCCAGGTTCTTCTCCGCGGCCAGTGCGCGCAGAACATGTGTCCGGTGCTTCCGCACCTGCGGATCGACTTGGTTCCCCAGCGCGGCAGCCTCCGTGCCGGGGCGCTCGGAATAGGTGAAAACGTGCAGGTACGTAAAGGGCAGCGAGGCGATGAAGGACCGGCTCTCTTCGAACTCTTCATCGGTCTCGCCCGGAAACCCGGTCATTACGTCAGCACCAATGGCCGCATCGGGCATCAGAGCTCGCGCCTTCCGAATCCGGTCTTCGTAATGCCGTGTCCGGTACTTTCTCCGCATTCGCTTGAGCACGCGATCACAGCCCGATTGAAGCGGAGCATGGACATGCTTTGCGATTCGCGGGCTGGAAGCCATCAGTTCCAGCAGGTCATCCGAAAAGTCCATCGGCTCAACCGAACTGAGGCGGATGCGTTCGATGCCGGTCTCTGCAAGCAGACGGCGGATCAGCCAGGCGAGCCTCAGATTCATTCCCTGCTCCCGCCCCCATCTGCCCAGGTTGATGCCGCTTAGAACCACCTCGCGGTACCGGCCCGCCAAATTTCTGACCTGTTCGATCACCTGATCGGGCGGAAGGCTCCGGCTCTTCCCGCGCACGCTTGGGATGATGCAGAAGGAACACCGGTTGCTGCAGCCGTCCTGAATCTTCAGATTCGGGCGCGTACGGTCGAGCATCGAGTCTTCGACTGCAGCGGTGAGAAACGGGTGGGACGCCGTGATGTCGCTGACGTAGATCTGGCCGTGGTACGAGGTGTCTTCCACGGCTTCCGCCCCATCCAGCAGCGCGGGAATCGTATGCTTGTGAGAGTTCCCGGCAACCCACGCCACTCCCGGAAGAGCTGCCAGTTCTTCCGGGGCCCGTTGCGCATAGCATCCCGTGACAAGGATCTTCGCGTCGGGATTCTCGCGATGAGCTCGTCGTACGGCCTGCCGGACGTCCTCGTCGGCTGCGGCGGTGACAGTGCACGAGTTGATGATGACGAACTGTGCGTCGGAAGAAGACTCCGCCGGCTGCATCCCGCGAGCCCGCAGCATGCCTTCAATGGCAGCGCCATCCGCCTGTGTGGCTCTGCAACCGAAGTTGTGGACGATGAATTTCGGCACCGCTCTTGAATCAATTGTAACAACGGGCGTAGTCCGCGCTCCTGCCTCAACGGCAGGCATATCACGATGTATATTCAATATTTGCGGAGATGACGCTGCCAGTACGAATCTGCGAGAATGTTCGCAATACAGAATACGTTCAACGGTAGCTTGGTGGCGAGGTCGAGGCAGCATCGCTAAAGGTCGCAAGTGAACTTCGCTACGCCGAGAGAGAGTAAAAGCAACGTTTCGTGCAGATGGACAGATTATGCAGGAAAAGCAAGCGAATACTAAGTCTCGCGGCGCTGGCCTGTTTGAGCGATTCGCTCTGCGCCCAAAGGTACACCTTCCAGCGCTATGCGCATCAGGAAGGACTGGGGAACCCATCTATCCGTGCACTCGTCCAGGATCAAACCGGCTTTCTCTGGGTTGGAACCGCCAACGGACTGTACCGCTTTGACGGCTCCCGCTTTCTTGCTTATGGTGTCGCCCGCGGACTTCCGGGAGCCCGAATCTGGGGCCTGCACATTAGTCCTGATGGGACACTTTGGGTAAACACCAACGCCGGTCTGGCCTATCGGCAGGGCGAACGATTTGTACCTGTTCGCTTCCATCCTGATTCTGCAAACCACAGAGTGGCAGGCATCGCGTCGGACCGTTCCGGCAAACTCTACGTAGCCTCCAACCGCGGACTTTTTGTCGGTTCCGCCAGCGCTTCCTCGCAGCCTTCGGATTTCCGGCGTGTCCCGCTGCCGGCAGCGCTCGAAGGTGTGCCGGCTTTCTCCGTTGCAATCGATCGAAAAGGGGCGGTCTGGTTCGGGTGCGGGACGCAGATTTGCGAACTGGACGGCGGAACGGTCCATGTCTTCGGGGAACAGAACGGTGTACCGCAGCAGAACTGGGGCGCTCTGGTCCAGGACGGAGAAGGCGCCATCTGGGCGCGAAGCGAGCACCGCTTGATTCGCCGCAAGCCCAATGCCTCGTCGTTTGAAAGCGTCGCCATTAGCGCGCCCCCGGCCGGCCGCTCTGTGACACTATCCCTTGACGCCAAGGGAAGAGTCATTGTCCCAACCCAGCTCGGAGTGCTCTGGCAAAGGGACGGTTCGTGGGAACGGTTAAGGGAGAGACACGGCCTTCCGGCGGATGCCGCCAGTTGCGTCCTGATCGATCGGGAGGGGACTCCGTGGATCGGCCTCGATAATCACGGTCTGGCGCGCTGGATGGGTTACGGCGAATGGGAGAGCTGGACACTCCATGAGGGGCTGACTACCAACACGGTCAGCTCGATCACCCGTGACACCCGAGGACAGCTTTGGATCGCAACAAAGTACGGGCTCAACCGGATGAATCTCGATGGAACCTGGACCTCCTTCACCACCCGGGACGGACTTCAACATAACGCAGTACGGAGTCTTGTAGCCGACCCGGTGTCAGGGGTCTGGATCGGCACCGACGGGTTTGGCCTTAGCTATTTTGACGATCGGACCAGGAGATTTCACCGATTCGGACCGGAGTCCGGCCTGACTTCGAAGAAGATCGTGTCCCTCACGATTGATGCGAGGAACCGGCTATGGGTTCCGACGCGGGAGGGACTCTTTGTAGCGAAACCGAACGGGGCTGCCACGCGCTTCGAGCGCTTTCCCTTACCCCCTACCGACCATCCTGAGGAAATCTACCGCGTCGTTCTATCAAAGAGCGGACGGTTATGGATGGCCGGCACTGGCGGTCTGCTTCGCCAGGAAGGCAATGGATGGAAGCGGTACGTGCAGGCGGACGGTTTGAATGAGACCAGTCTTGCGTTCGCCACCGAAGGTCCCGATGGTTCGATCTGGGTTGCATACGGGGGTGTCGCTGGCGTTTCAAGGCTCACAATAGAAAACGGCAAACCCGTCTTCACACATTACCGGCAGGGGAAAGAGCTGCAATCTGACGACATCAGCTTTCTGGAGACCGACCGCCGGGGACGCATTTGGGTGGGAACGGACCACGGCATCGACGTTTTCGAAGCAGGATCCTGGCGCCGCATCGGCCCTTCGAACGGCCTGATCTGGCAGGACTGCATGTTCAACGCGTTCTACGAAGACGCGGACGGCAGCGTTTGGATTGGCACAACGAGCGGGGTCTCTCACTATCGCGAGCTGAAGAAGCACGACGCCACTCCGCCTCCGATCGTGATCACTGGCCTCACAGTCGCCCGGGATGGGGACGCCATCGCTCCGTCGTATCGCCAGGCAGTCAATTACAACGAACGTCCATTTGAGATCCAGTTCGCCGCCCTGAGCTTTCGCAATCCCGCCGACATCCGATACCGCTATCGAATCCCCGAGCTTTCGCGCGACTGGATCGAAACCGATCGCAATCGGGTGGACCTCCACGATCTTCAGCCTGGGCAATATCAGTTCGAAGTGACAGCGAGATCGGGCGAGGGAGCCTGGAACCCCCAGCCGGCTGTCTACACGTTCTCCGTTTTGCCGCCCTGGTGGATGACCTGGTGGTTCCGCCTTGCGATGACCGTCCTGCTTCTGTCGCTGGCGGGACTCATTTGGAGGCTGCGAGTCCGGAGACTGCTGGCATACCAGCGTAAGCTGGAAGCGGCCGTCAAGGAGAGAACTCTTCAGCTCGAAGTGGAAAAACGCCGGACTGAGCAGGAGAAGGCTCTCGTCGAAGAGCAGAAACGCGAAATCGAAAGGCTGCTGCGCGAAGCAAGAGAGGCTAACCGGCTGAAGGGCGAGTTTCTGGCGAATGTGAGCCATGAAATTCGGACCCCGATGAACGGTGTTCTCGGCATGACCGCGCTGGCGCTGAGTACCGACTTAACCCCCGAACAGCGCGAGTACCTCGAAACGGTAGAAGCCTCCGGGCGATCGCTGCTCCATCTGCTCAATGATCTCCTGGACTTTTCAAAGATCGACGCGGGGCGGATGGAACTGGAACGGGTCAGTTTTTCGCTGCCTGAGTGTGTCGATGAGTGCGTAAAGACGCTGTACTATTCAGCGAAGGAAAAAGGCCTGGATCTCGAAGTGCGAATTGCGCCCGACACTCCACAGCGCTGTCTTGGCGATCCCGTCCGTGTCCGCCAGGTCCTGCTCAATCTGCTGAGTAACGCA
>JADGHK010000210.1 GCA_019686145.1 Bryobacteraceae bacterium
AAATCCTTCCTCGCGAAGTCTCACCTCGCCGGTGAAGTGCATCCAGCTTGGCACCCGTTCCTTGACGAAGTCCTGGGCGGAAGCAGTTGCAATGCATACGCCGAGGCCGGCAATGAAAAAGCGTAAGGCGTGCTTAAACTTCACGGGCACACCTGCTTAAGCGGCGCTCAGGACCCGAGCGGCGTGAGGGTGCTCGGATAGGCTTCGGTGACGGTGAAGGCCGCCAATCTCTAACCGCTTGCCTGTCAGTGACCAGTCTTGCGCCATCTCTTCGAGCTTTCTCATTACTGTGTGATCGACAAGACGCGCGTCCGACAGGTCCACCACCAGTTCCTCCGCTTCCTTCCCCAAGGAAAGAATGATCTTTCTCAATTTCAGCCAGTTGGTGAAGACAGCAGCCTGCCGGACTCGCAGGACGATCTGGCCGTTGCCAACAGTCTCGATATCGGTTTTCGGACGGAACAGCGCGGAGGCGGGGGCGCCGTTGATGAGATGAATGATGATCTTAACCACGATGCCGACCGCGATTCCGACGAGCAGGTCCGTCGCCAGCGTCGCAAGAAGGGTGCACAGAAAGACAATCAACTGTTCCCGGCCCACCAGCCACATGTGCCGGAACTCTTTGGGAGAGGCGAGGTTGTAGCCGGTGTAAACGAGCATCGCAGCCAGGGCGGCAAGCGGGATCTGATTCAGGAGCCAGGGCACGGACGCCACAAGCGCGAGCAGCAGCAGTCCGTGGAAGAAATTCGCCCAGCGCGTCTTTGCGCCATTGTTCCGGTTCGCGGACGACCGGACAATCTCGCTGATCATCGGCAGCCCGCCTACAAAAGCCGAGAGCGTGTTGGCGGCTCCGATCGCCAGCAGGTCGCGGTTCAAGTCGGAGCGGCGCTGATAAGGATCCAGCAGGTCAATGGCCTTCGCGCTCAACAGCGATTCAAGGCTGCCCACCAGTGTGAACATCACGATCCACTTCATGCTTTCCAAGGTGAAGATTGCCGAGAAGTCCGGAAACGCCACACCGCTCAGGAAACTGCCCGGCAGGTGCACGAGATACTCCGGCCCGACCTGGTACGTCTGCCCGGCCCACCGATAGAGATGGGAGTGCGAGATGTCGAAGTAGAATCCCAGCGGGGTCGCCACGAGCAGCACTAGCATGGGGCCCGGGATCACCTGCAGAAGCCTGCTCTTAATCAGAGGCCGGATGAACAGGATCAATAGACTGATGACGCCGATCAGCGCCACTTCCGGGTTCAGATTAAAAAGGCTGTGCGGTATCTCGGCGATCAGCTCAAGCGGCTCCTTCGCATGCGGCGCTACTCCGAGCGCAATATGCGCCTGCTTGGACACGATGATCACGCCGATCGCAGCAAGCATTCCGTGCACAGCGGCCACCGGAAAGAATTCTCCCAGCGTCCCGACTTTCAGCAGGCCAAGGGCAAGCTGAATCAGACCCGCCACCACACCGACCGCAAGCGCCCGCCTGTATCCCAGGGCGGGATTTCCTTGCCCCAATGACTGCACCGCGCCCAGCGCAATTACGATGAGCCCTGCCGCGGGGCCTTTGATTGTCAGTTCGGAGTTGCTTAGAAAAGGCGTCAACATACCGCCAATCACGGCCGTAAATATGCCTGCGATTGGCGGATATCCGCTTGCCAAAGAGATGCCTAAGCAGAGCGGAAGGGCAATGAGGAAGACGAGAAAGCCCGATAATAAATCCTCGCGCCAGTATCGTATGAAACCCTGGAAGTCTCCGCGAGGCACGGGGCCTTCGGGCTTCGCGGTTCGAATGTGCTCGTTCGAAGACATTCCGATCTCCTGAAGCCGCAGGACGCGACTGCAGCTTCATGTTCCTTCATCAGCGCGACATGGAGCGATAGCCCGAAGAGGGGAACTTGCGCCCCCGTTTCGCGGGAATACGGAAGATTCCCTGGAAATAAGAGTCGAATTCCCCTTGGAAAAGGGATAGCAACAAAGATGGAGGACGATTTATACTTGGCGGCTGCTCAGGATTCGCGGAAACTTAACGGCGCATCACCAGGCGCCGGGGAGCGCGCAAGCTCCGGTTGGAGCATCGGTGGCCGTCCGCGACAGCAGGAAGATCCGGTTGCCAGCCTCTTCTATCACGTGTGTCGCCGCTAACGGCTCAAGTTTCACAAGGCCAGGCGGCATGTAGTAGTCAACATCGGTCCGCGATTTCAGGAGACTCTCCAACTCCGCGCTTGAGCGGACGAGGATGGCGGACCCTAAAGGAGCCGGAGAGGAGACTCTCCAATCCCGAAGACGCTCCAGATAATGGCTCTGCCGCATCTTCAGTTGAAGGAACTCGCTGGCAGACATCGTCACTCCCAGATATGCGTAATGCGGAATGAACTTTGCGACGGATCCGTCCGGATCGGGAAACACATAGCGGATCTTGCGTAGCGGAAGCGTGATGCCGTAGAACTCGTCGTCGGGAGCGATCACCCACAGCTCCGTGTCCCGTCCGCGTTCGCAGTATTTCCGGAGATTCTGCTGGCTTGCGATTGCCGGCGCCCGCCCGAACGAAAGCCCCCACAGCGTATCTCCGTTGATCGCTTTCAAGCCAAGGATGGCCGCCAGAAGCAGGCCGGCAGCAGAGGTGTGCTTACCGAACAGCGCGGGCGCGCCGAACAGACCTCCGGCGAGTGCAAGCGGAGGCGCCACAAACAACAGATACGGCGTATTGCGAGCTTGAAAGACAGCCAACGCCGCCGCGTCGACAGCCAGCCAGCAGAGCACGAGGCGTGCCGCTGGCGCTCCCTCCCACGCTTTTCGCGCCGCCGCAACAACGCCGATGGCAGCGAAAGTCAGCAGAACGGGGTCCGTCAAGGCCAGTCGGCGCAGGTAGAACTCCAACGGGTTTGGATTGCGATGCACCGCCGAAGGTTGCAATCCAACCCCAAGCAACTGCACTTCGACGTAATCTGCCCAGAACCACTTGGGATGCTTCAGCCATGCGTACAAATGCCAGGGTCCGGCGAGAAACAAGATTAGAAGGCAGAGCACGCCAATCCGTCTCCACGAAGCCCGGAAGTGCTTCGGTGCAGCCGCCGTGTAGCAGACGACGACCAGCAACGGCAGGACTCCCGCCACGCTCTTCGCCATCACGCCAATCGCGACGCCGGCTGCCACGCCCGCCAGGGTTCGACGCCGCTTGAGCGCAGAATCGCACCCGAACGAGAACAACGCCAAAACCGAACCGAACGCCGCGGGGATATCGGTATAGCAGAGCCTGGAGAATGTCTGCCAAAGCGGATTCGACACGAGAAGCAGCGCCGCCGCCGCGCCAGCGGCAGGGGACGCCTCGCGCCTGCCCCACTGAAACAGGAGGACAGCCGCGAGCGCGCCGAACAGCAACGCGGGCGAGCGGACTGCCAGCAACCGCGTCCCCAGCGCCTTCAAAGAGAGCGCCGTGAGCCACTGAAGGAGGGGCGGCTTGAACAGCAGGGGCCTGCCCATCACCATTGGCGTTCCCCAGTCGCCGCCGTGCAGCATGGCCATCGACGAACTGACGTGGATGGATTCGTCCTGTGCCCGCAACTGGCGAACCGGATCGGAGAGTGGAGCTGCAATGGAAGCCCGCTCGATGCCGATGCCAAGCACAGCGGCGGCCAACAAAAAGACCGGAATGAGGCAGAGATTTGTGTGGAAGACTCGGCCGGCTACGATCATGCCTGACCTGCCGGCAACCGCACCACCACGGCGATCGCCGGCGCGACCCCTCGAAAAAGCCTCGTCGGCCGGTGAAGATAGCGTCCGCCCGGCAGCCAGCCGCGAAACACACCCAGCCACTCCACCACGGTGCCCTGCTTCGCCGCCCATGAGAGCCACCATCCCCTCGACTTCTTGTGCAGGTGTGTCGGGTCCCGGTCCAGAAGCCGGACGAGCCAGCCCAGCGGCCCATCGTAAACGGGCACAACAAAGATGAAGACACCGCCAGTTCGAACGGCGGATCGAATCGTGTCAGCAAGGGCCGGAAGGCCGGGCACGTGCTCGATTACGTCAAAAGCTGCCACGGCGTCGAACTGTTCGGACAAGGGAAGTCGCGCCGAATCGGCCTGGATGAAGTGGATGCCGGAATCTGCTTTCGCGCCAGCCGACAATGCAAAGTGGCTTAGGTCGATCCCGACTCTCCGATAGCGCCTGCCAAGGCTTCTCAGGAACAGCCCGAAGGCACACCCGAGCTCGAGAACTCGCGGGGCAGTGACTCCCTGGGTGTGCCGTTCAACCAGGCGCCGATAGAATGCCAGTTTCGCGGGCGGATTCTGCCGGTCGTAGTCCCGGTAGTTCGAGGCGAAGTAGCCGCGGCCGTAGATATCAGCAATGCCCGCCATGTTACGCCTCAAACGGGCGCCGCAGTCCCAGCTTCCAGCGCACAGCCAGCGCCAGCGTGAGAGCGGCCGTCCGAAACACTTTCATCTTGCTCTTGCCCTTCTTCTGGTCGTACCGCAGTTCGAACGGGATCTCCAGGAAGCGGGCGTTCAGGGCTCGAAGCTTGAGTAGCACATCAACCATGCACTGAAAACCGTCAGCTTGGACAAATTTATCCCCGTAGCTTTCAATCGCCTTCCGCAAAATCTCAGCGCGGTATGCCCTATATCCACACGTGAAGTCCCGTACACCTCGCGTCGGGAACAGGGCGCGAAACAGAATCGATGCCCCTGCGCTCAGCAAGCGCCGGTGAAACGGCACTCCCAACAACCGCGAGGCTGGTGTAAAGCGGGAGGCAATCACCACGTCATGAGTCGCAGCGCCGCCCAGCATTTTCAAGATTGTGGACGGCGTATGGCTCGCGTCCGCATCCATCGTCACGATCACTTCATCCGGTTCGCTCGTCCTGGCCGCCCGATACAGGCCGTCCCGAATTGTACTTCCTAAACCCAGATTCGTCTCGTGACGGAGAATCTCGATTGGCAACCGCTTGCTGGCCCGCTCCAGGACTTCCAGGCTCCTGTCGTTGCTGCCATCGTCCACAGCGACGATGCGGTAGCGCAACCTGCAGAAGGTCTCCGCCAGATCGCTTAGAAGTTGTTCCAGGTTGTCAGCCTCGTTGTAGATCGGTAGAACGACGGTAATCCTCAGGGGCCATCCTCCGCGCAATTCCGTAGCCTTCATTTCAAGGGGGGCGGGACCGAGGCCTGGTGTTTCGTCTCCGGGCGCGCCGTCACGAATCCGCCTTCCGGCCTCTCTCAGTCTACTTCATCCCTTGGGGATACCGGGTGGCGGCCTGACCCGATGCGTAGCCGGCTCCTGCCTGACAAACCTTAATAAAACCGCCTGGGGCGCACGCTGCTTTCCCTGTAAACAGTCGGCAAATACCCTTCCGGAAGGGATGGCGGAGAACACAAGTGATGCCTCATGCTGGCAAAAGAGCGG
>JADGHK010000211.1 GCA_019686145.1 Bryobacteraceae bacterium
CGGAACCTCTAATTGTAACCTAGGCGAACCGTGTCCCTACTCACTATCTGTGCGGATCGCTGGAATTAACTTGCTGGCCAGGATCCTTAATCCCGGTTTGATCATCCGGGCGCAGTCCATCCAGTACCGGGGCAAACTTCCCCTGTTGATCCAGGAGCCGACGAATGCGGTTGCCAGAAAACAGTGCGGCGTCGCGGGATCCGGAATAAAGAAACCGTCTGCCTTCTTGTGTAAGTAGGTGGAGCAGTATGCGTAGATCCAGTGAGGCGGAACGTATGAGAAATGCTGACGCAGCAGGCCGATGATTTCGGTAAGCCCGAGCCGGCGCAAGCGGATCGTCTTGTTATCGGCATACATCCGCGACGTCGCCACAAATTGGGGGATCGCTGTCATCGGATATCGCCGTGAAATCCGGATCCAGAGATCGTAGTCCAGTGCGTAATGGAGACGCACGTTCAGCCCCTGCATTTCATCCCAGACATCGCGGCGAATGAACGTTGCCGGTTGGCAGATGTAGCACTGGGTGCGGAAGAGATCGGGGTCGTAGTCAACGGTAGGATAGCGGCGGATGATTTCTCCGCTTTGGGAGGTATAGTACGCCTGCCCGTAGACGACGGCGCTCTCCGGGTTTTCGCGAAAGGCTTCCACTGCTGCGCGAACCGCGCCTGGAAGGTAGATGTCGTCCGCATTCAGGAAGGCCACGATTTCGCCTCGGGTTTGGCGAATCCCCTTATTTACCGCGTCGGCCTGGCCATCGTCGGGTTCGGAGACGTAGCGGAGCCGGCCTTCGTACTTCCTCAGAATCTCGAGCGTCCCGTCGGTGGAGCCTGCGTCCATCACGAGGTACTCGATGTGAGGATAATCCTGCGAGAGGACACTTTGAATCGTCTCCTCCAGATACTTCGCCATGTTGTAAGTCGGAGTGACGATACTGACTAGTGGCTCGCGCAGCATCAATCATGCATGATACCGCGCGGGGTCAATGGTTTGCGAAGAGGTACTTCCCCCCGCTCTCCTTTACGAGGTGAAGCGACGCTTCGCCGACCAGGGAGGCAACGCGCTGCACTGACGGCTTCTCGATCAGTAAGTAATAAAGATCCTGGCTGCGCCACAGCTCGGCGAACCGGGCATCGTCGATAAAAACTTGCGGCGCTCCGGGCGCGTAGGAGCCGTATTCGAGATTGTTCACACGGCCGTTGAGCAAGAGGCCCCGGGTGTTGGCATAGAAGAACACGGAGGAAAACGTATAGTACTGGTTGTCAAAGATGACCTTGCCCGGCGGAGCCTGCCGTAGCGCCTCGGCCAGCGGCCGGGAGGCGAGGTACGGGTCGAAGGCCACCAAGGCCACTCGCGCGGCGTGGAAGAACAACACCATCATCAGAGCCACCGCCAGGTGAGCCCGTATTCCCCGGAAACCCAGAAGCCCGCCAAGACCCACGAGAAACGCAATGCCCGCCATGAACAGAGGCAGCCGTAAGTAGGCGAATGCGCCGAGCGTCAGGTCCGCCATGTGGCCTAACGAAAGCGTGTACAACTCCGGGTTTTGCGTGAGCGCCGAAGCGATGTCGCCGGGCGTCGGGAGGCTTCGCACCAGCCAGAGAATGGTGAAGAGAATCGCCGCGGCAAGGGCGCAAACGGCAGTCAGGATCCGGCGGCCCTTCGCGATCCAGGCTTTGTCAGAGGCGAGAGCCGAACCGAGCAGCAGAGCGAGCGCCGGGTAGCAGGGCATCGAATAGTATTCCTGCGTCGTGGACAGGGAGAAGAAGAACAGGAGAAAGCCGGTCCAGCAGAGCGCCAGGAGCCGCGTACGGCCGGCGCGGTCGGCGGGGCGGAACGTCTGTTGAAGCAGGGCAGGGAAGTAGGCGCTCCAGGGGAAGAGCCAGAGCAGGTGAAAGAGCCAAAAGTAAAGCCGCGGCACGGTGTTGTAATCCCGCGGGTAGCGCATGTTCAGGAAGCGGAACACGTGCTCATTCAAGAAGTAGAACCAGAAAAAGCCTCGCCAATGCCCCGGTTCGCTCGACAGGGTGAAATCGAAATACGGAGGATTCCGTAGCGTCGCAAGAATGTGCCACGGCGCCGCGACCGCGAAAATGATCGCGGCGCCCGAGAACGGCCGTAGCCGGCGCCATGCGGCCGTATCGAACAATCGCCGGGTAAAGGAGAGATACAGCAGGCCGGCAGCCACCGGAAAGACTGCGGCGATCAGGCCCTTCAACAGCAGCCCCAAGCCGATGCTCAGCGCCATGACGTGCGCCCACAGGCGAGGCCTCGGCTCATCTTCGTCCACGGTTCTCAGGAACGCCCACATGGCGAGTGTGATGGTGAGCGTCAGGATGACATCGGCGATCAGGATCCGTGTGAAGAGGAAGAGGCCTGCGCAGGTCGCAAGGACCAGGCCGGCGTAGAGACCCGCGGCGCGGCCAAAAGCCCAGGCCCCGAAGCGCGCCGTCACCCAGCAAAGCGCGATCGCCGACAAGGCGATGGGAAGCCGCGCGGCCCAGTCGTGGACCCCGAACAGGCAGTAAGAGACCGCGATCATCCAGTATTTCAACGGCGGCTTTTCCAGGTAGACGACCCCGTTGAGACGCGGCGTAACCCAATCACCCGATTCCAGCATCGTCCGCGCGATCGACGCCTGCACGGCATCCACGTCGTCCATCAGCGACGGAGGGCTTACGATGCAGGCCAGAAAGATGGCGCTGGCGAAGAGCAGAACGATCAGTTGGTAGTGCGACGACGCTTGGCTATCTTTCATTCCGGCTGGGACGTTTGCACTTACTCGTACCGCAGAGCCTCCGCGGGTGCGATCCGGGTCGCGGTTCGGGCCGGGTAGAGTGTTGCGATGAAGCTGACGAAGATTGCGGTTGCCGCAACCCAGATGCCATCGGGCCACCGAGGCTCAAAGGGGACGAAACTGAGAGAGTACACCTGCTCGTCGAGGTGAATCCAACGGTATCGATCCGCAAAGTAGCTGATTGTGTAGCCGGCGATGAGGCCGATCGCCGTCCCGATGACGCCGATCAGTACACCTTGAGCGACGAAGATCCTGCGGATCTGATCCTGGCGAGCGCCCATCGATACGAGAATGGCGATATCCCGTTGCTTCTCCATCACCATCATTACGAGAGTGATGAGAATGTTCAGAGCCGCCACGAGCTGGATGAGTCCGATGGTGATGACCGTCACGACGCGCTCCATCCGAAGCGCGCCGAGCAGTTGCTTGTTTTGCTCCATCCAGTTTGTGGCCGCAAGCGCAGGTCCGCCGATCTTTTCCGCCGCCTGCGAAACCTCCGGAGCGCGGTAGATATCGTCGAGCTTCATTTCGACGGCGTTGGCGACATCCCCGACCGCCATCACCTTTTGCGCGGCGGGCAGCGAGGTAAAGGCCCAGTTGCTGTCCAGCTCGAAGAAGCCGGATTCGAAGATGCCAACGACCCGGAAGGAGTGATAGCTCGGCCGCGGACCAAACGGCGTCTGCTCGCCCTGAGGGCTGATGACATTGATCACCTGGCCCATAATGATGCCCGTGGACTCGGCCAGGCGGGATCCGACGATCAGGCCGGGGAACGTCTTCGGGTTTGAAATCTCCTCAATACTGCCCTGCTTCAGGTGACGCCGCAGGTCCTCAATGGATCCTTGCGAATTGAGATCCAGGCCCTTCAGGATTGCGCCTGACGACCTCGCCGGACCGGTCAGAAACACCTGGCCGTACAGGGTCGGCCAGGCGCCCGAAACGTGAGGGAGCTGCGACAGCTTGGGGGTGAGCTCACGCCAGTTCTCGATTCCGTACATCGGCTCCTTTTCTAACAGCGTGACGTGGGCGGTCGCCCCCAGCAGGTTTCTCTGGAGCGTGTTGCGGAAGCCGTTGTTAATGGCGAGCGCAATCACGAGCGCCATGACGCCGGCTGCTACGCCCAGTATCGAGATCGCGGTAATCAGTGAGATGACTGCCTGTTTGCGTTTTGCGCGCAGGTAGCGGGCAGCGACGAATAACTCAAATCGTTTCCGCACTACTCTCCATTGTCCCGCAAGCGCGCAAACGCTCGGCGATGCCGATCGGCCCTTCCGGCCGCAGCAGCGGGAACAGAATTACATCGCGGATGGATCGTGAGTCGGTCAGCACCATCGTCAGCCGGTCGATGCCGATGCCTTCACCACCCGTGGGGGGCATTCCGTAGGAGAGAGCCCGGAGAAAGTCCTCGTCCATCTGATGGGCCTCCTCTTCCCCCCGCTCGCGCATGCTCAGCTGCATTTCAAAGCGCCGCCGCTGCTCCTGGGGATCGTTCAGCTCCGTGTAGGCGTTGCCGATTTCCATGCCGGCGATGTAAATCTCAAACCGCTCAACGAAATCGGGCTCGTCGGGCTTGTTCTTCGAGAGCGGAGAGGTTTCGACGGGATAGTCGTAAATGATCGTGGGCTGCTGAAGATGTTCTTCAGCGACCCGCTCGAAAATGTCGGCCAGCGCTTCGCCGGGACTTCCTTTGCTCGAATGCCGCAACAGCCACTCCGGATCCTTCAGATGCTCCATGGTTGGCCGGTCCGGATCAGGCCAGAACTCGATCACTGCTTCGCGCATGCTGAGGCGGCGGATGGTTCCGAAGTCCAGTTCCTGCCCCTGGTATCGCACGATGGTTCCGCCCGTGGCGTCGATCGCGGTCTGCCGCAACAGCTCGCCTGTCAGATCCATCAGGCCGCGATAGTCGGTGTAGGCCTGATAGAACTCGAGCATCGTGAATTCAGGGTTGTGCTGTGTGCTCAGCCCCTCGTTCCGGAAATTCCGGTTGATCTCGTAGACCCGCTCCAGGCCGCCCACGACAAGGCGCTTCAAATAGAGCTCCGGGGCGATCCGGAGATAGAGATCGATGTCGAGCGCGTTGTGGTGGGTGATGAACGGCCGCGCGGCAGCGCCCCCGTAGAGAGGCTGCATCATCGGAGTTTCCACTTCGATGAAACCTCGGGCCTCGAGTTGGCGCCGCAGTGAGCCGATCACTTTGGCGCGCGTAACGAACACCTTCTGAACGTCGGGGTTCGCAATCAGGTCCAGGTACCGCTGCCGGTATCTTGTTTCTACGTCCTCGAGACCATGCCACTTCTCGGGCATGGGGAGGAGCGTTTTGGCGAGAAAGTAGAGCTTTTCTACATGGACACTGAGTTCACCGGTCCTGGTGCGGAACAGGTAGCCTTCGCACCCGATGATGTCGCCGATATCCAGTATTTGATAGAGCGAAAAGTCCTTCTCCGGGACGGCATCCTTGCGGACATAAATCTGGAGCTTCTCGCCGGACTGCAGCAAGTGGGCAAACCCGGCCTTCCCCATGCGCCGGATGGTGTGGATTCTCCCCGCGATCCGTACTGGAATACGGTTAGCGTCCAGTTCCTCGGCTGTTTTCGTT
>JADGHK010000212.1 GCA_019686145.1 Bryobacteraceae bacterium
GGAATGCGGACGACCTTCGCGTCCGTGTTTCCGACATCGCTCAGGCAGTGAATCTTCTGATCGCTGGCGAAGAGGTCTCCACGTTCGATGTCAAGGACGAGCAATATGACGTCAGAATGCGTGCGGCGCCCGAATTTCGGCGGTCCCGGAAGGGGCTTGAAAGAGTTGTGGTCCGATCAGAGACGGGAGAGCCCGTTACTCTCGACCGGGTCGTCGATATCGTTCCCGGAACCGGTCCAACCACGATTGAGCGTCTGAACCGGGAACGCCAGTTCACGCTCCTGGCCAACGTACTCCCTGGCGGGTCTCAGGCCGCGGTGATCGCGGAAATCGAACGTATCGTTCGCGAGATCGGGCTTCCGCCCGGCTACTCCTCCGGGGTGACCGGCAGATCGCGAGAGTTGGGCCGCGCCGGCTACTACTTCGGGCTCGCGTTTCTACTCTCCTTCGTGTTCATGTACATGGTTCTCGCCGCGCAGTTCGAATCATTCCTCCATCCGGTGACAATCCTGCTGACCCTGCCGCTGGCCGTGCCGTTCGGCATCCTGTCTCTGCTGCTGTTCGGCCAAACGGTCAACGTGTACTCCGGGCTTGGCCTGCTTCTGCTATTCGGCATCGTAAAGAAGAACGCGATCCTCCAGATCGATCATACGAACGGCCTTCGCGCCGCCGGCATGGAGCGTTATGAGGCGATTATCCAGGCAAACCGGGACCGTCTCAGGCCGATCCTGATGACCACCATCTCGCTCGTGGCGGGAATGCTGCCACTGGTCTTTTCCAGCGGGCCCGGCTCGGCCACGAATCGCTCGATTGGCGTGCTCGTTGCTGGAGGACAGACCCTCTGCCTGCTGCTGACGCTTCTCGCCGTACCAGTGTTCTACTCGCTATTTGACGATGTTCGGGAACTGCCGGTCTGGCGCCGAATGGGCCGCCGGTGGGAACGCTGGTCCAGCGGTGTGTCCGAACGCCTGTCGAGGATCCGGGCCCGTGTGCGAGATTCGATCCGGCGGCCGAGGGAGGGCTGATAGTGTCTGCTCTCCTTCTCGTGCTCTCGAGTTCTCTCTTTGTACTGGCAGCTTTCGGTCAGGCGCCAGAGCTGCAAGAGACCGCTGACACGCAAGCCCTACTGGCGTCTCTGCCGCCGCGTGTCGGAGTGATGGGAGAGGTGCAGATTACTCTGGATGAAGTCATCGCTTCGGTACTCGCAAACAACCAGAATATCCAGAGCGCCGAACTGGCACGGCGTGTGGCGCGCCTGGATCTGATAGCGGCGCGTGCTGCTTATGATTCTACATTCACTCTCGACACACGTTACCTCCGGGAAGTGATTCCGGTCAGCTCCTCGATCGCCACCGGAGTGGAAGGGCGCATCACCTCCGCCGAAGGAGCGATTATTCCGGGTTTCTCGGGATTGATTCCTGGTACTGGCGCGTCGTACCAAACGACCTTTTCTTCGATCCGCCGCACGACGGATAACCAGTTTACCCTTCTCAATCCGCAGTATCCGACTGCGCTCACGTTCAATCTGATCTTTCCGCTGCTCCGCGGATTCCGCTTCGATCAGACGCGGCTGAATATTGAGGTTTCACGGAGTAACGTCGACCTTTCAACGTCTCAGCTGCGGCAGACTGTGACGGACACAGTTACGGCAGCAGTGCAGGCTTATTGGGAGCTGTACTTCGCCCGTCGGGACGTGATCATTCGCGCCCGTGCCGTAGATGCGGCCCGCAGGCAGGTGGAAAGCAATGAAAGGATGGTAGCGCAAGGCATCCTGGCTCCGATTGGGGTAGTGGAGGCAAAGGCTCAGGTTGCGACATTTGAGCAGACTCTTTTTGCCTCTCTTGCGACCCTGACGCGTGCTGAGAATCAGTTGAAGACTCTCATGCTGGGGGACCGCCGGTCCCCCCTCTGGCGAGTGGCTCTGCTTCCCGTAACGCCACCTCCTGTAGATCCTCCGACCGTAAACATTGAAGATGCGGTAACAACGGCGATCGCGGAGCGGCCCGAACTGAGGCAGGTCGAGATCTCTGCGGATATCAATCGATACCAAACAAGGCTTGCCCGAGAGCAAACCCGGCCTCAACTCGACTTCCTTGCCACCTACACCACTGCCGGTCTCGCTGGCACAGCGGTGCTTCAGCAGGCGAACCCGTTTTTGTTCAGCACGCAGATTCTTTTCGCACGGGTGAACGAGCTATCCGCGCTCGCCGGTCTAGCGCCTCTTCCTCCCCTTCCTGATGTGACTGCAGAAGATATTCCTTCCCTGCTTGTTGGGGGGTATGGCCAGTCGTTGGGGAATCTCCTCCGCCAGGAGTTTCCGACGGTACAACTGGGATTGCGATTCTCGTTCCCGATCCGGAATCGTGCGGCTGAGGCGAACCTCAGCGCTTCGGTACTGGAGGGCCGCCGGATCGAGACGCAGCGGCAGCAGGTGGAGCAGCAGATCCAGGCAGAAGTAAGGAACTACGTCGAGGATATGATGGCAGCGCGCCGGCGCCTGCAAGCGGCTCGCGCGGGGAGCACGTACGCCCGTGAGCAGTACGAGAGTGAACAACGCCAGTTTCGAGCTGGCCTGTCCACGGTGTTTCTCGTGCTGCAAAGGCAAACGGAGTACTTCCTGGCCCTGAGCCAGGAAGTTCGCGCGGGCGTGGACCTGGCTGTAGCAATCGAGAACTACCGCCGCGCAACCGCCCAGACCCTCCCGTTCTACGGCATCCGGATTCTACCGTGAACAAAAAAATCCGTTCGGCATGAAACGTTCCATACACGAGCAACACCATATCCGTGAACGCCAAAAGCGTGGGAGCACATCGTGGAGAATGCGTTCAAGCGGTGGTCACCGCGAGACGCAAGGCTCGCGTGAAAGCTGCTGGTTTCTAAACCTGGCCATCCAGCGGCTGAGCGCGAGGATCGTGGGCGCGGGGTTACCGTGGTTTTTGGGTGGGAACCCGCGCCCCACGGAACCGCCTGTGGCAAACGCGCTTAGGGTGAAGCAAGTGAATCGATGTCAGACTCGGATCTGGGGTATCCGGTCAGGTCTGGCTCAGGCGGCGGGGCAAAGAGGGCTCCGCTCCGCCGCGTTTCAGCGAAGCGTAATCAATTTCCACTGATGTAGAGTTGGAAAGCGCCCCAATAATACGGCTTGTGAAAATTGGGAGAGGAAGCCATCAGCTTCAGCTTGGCCCTACGAAGCGCCGCTGCCGGCGTCTGTCCTTGTGCAATCCCGGCGTACAGCTCTTTCATGAGCAGGGCAGTGGAGCGGTCGTTCACGTCCCACACGCCTGCGACGACGTTCCGGGCTCCCGCGCGCTGAAAGGCCCAGGCGAAACCGACGAGGCCTTCCCCCGAATAGATCCGCGAACCAGCTCCGCGGCAGGCCGAAACGGTAACCAGATCTGCATTCAGGGGTAGGTCCATTACGTCGCGGGCATAGAGTTTATTTCCTGTCAGCAGAACAGCCGAATCGAGTGGGCTTTCGCGGTTAGCTACCGCATGCGCCGCAAAGTGGATGAACGAAAACTGGCTGGGGTTGGCTTTCCGGTACGCCGCCGGTGTCGCCTCTGACCCGACATAGACGGTTTTTTCGATCGACGGGAATGCTGCCAGGATCGAATCGATCTCTCGCGCAGCATGCGCCAGCTTCGGGTAGGCCGGATCCTCAGGCACCGGATCGCCGATCACCAGAATTGAGCGGGCCTTCCGGCTGGCTGGCCTGGAATCCGCCAGCATTGCGACGGACGGGGCGACTGAAACCTCTACATCCTCGATCCAGTAGCGCGACTTCCCGGGCACGGGCAAGGTTTCGAAGTTGAGTTCCTGCAGCGGTCCATCCGGCACGATGATCACTGAACGCGCTTTCGCTACCCAGTCTTGCACGGGCTCAACAACAAGTTGATAGAGACGGTCTCCAGCGCGAAGAGGAGTTGCCGCGGGGTCGGCCAGGTGGCGTTGGACTGCCTCGCGAAATTCCTCCACCAGGGGAACGATCTCAGTGACGGGCGCGAGCTTGACAAGACGAATCTCCTCGGGGGTAACGACCCAAACGTAGGATCCCTGCGGCGTGAGCCAGTAGGACAGGACTACGGCGTTCCTGCGAGCGGCGGCGCGTTTCAGGTCCTCCGGAGAATATCGCTTAGAGCGGACCATTCCGGATCGTTCCGCCAGTACTTGTGCCCGGCTAGAATCTGCCACTACCAAAGCCTGTTCCTGCTTGCCTTGCAGCAGAAGCGCTTCGACCGCACGCTGGTAGAGATCGATCAACCGGCCAAGGAACGAAATCTTAAAATCCGTTCGCAAGAGATCGGACCGGGTCTCCTCCACGACCTTGAGAGCGGCTGCGAAATGGCGCGATGCCGCGGAAGCATCGCCTCGATTGAGCGCGACCAACCCCAGACCCGCATGCGCATCCCAGATGACTGCCGGAACCTTGTCGCTGTCGTTCAATGCCTGCTGATAAAGGGCGGCAGCCCTTTTCCAGTCTTGCCGCCCTCTTGCGATACGGGCGTCATTCAAGATGTTGTAGACGAGGGTCCTGGCGCCGATCAGCTTCTTAAGCTGAGCCGCTTCCCGGTTCCATCGTTCCGCGGAGTCCCAATCCCCGAGCTCGGCGTAAACGGCTGCCATGTTTCCCGCCCAGATTGCCGCATCCGCCGTGCGCTTTAGTTTAGTGGAAAGGCGGTAAGCGCGCTCGAAGAAAGCAATGCTTTCCTTGAAGCGTCCAGCCAGCGCATGCGCACTTCCCGCTTCACCCAATGTATTGGCGAGATACGCGTTTTCTCCGAATCGCTCATGAAGGGCAATCGCTTTGGTTTGAATTGCGATCGCCCGGTCGATTTCGCCAAGGCGGTAGTAGCAAATGGACAGGTTTGCAAGCGCCAGGGAGTACAAAAGCTTAGCGTGTCCTTCTGCGAGCGCCAGGGCTCTTTCAAACCTTGCCGCGGCCTCTTCAAAGCGATGCCTCGTTAACCGGATCATCCCGAGATTGACCGTTGCGCCCGCTTCCAGGTACCGGTCCCGATGCTTTCGCGCTCGTTCCACTGCGCTCAGCAGCCGGTCTTCTGCCTCCTCCCAGCGTCTGAGGCGAGCCAGTCTCGAGCCTTCGAGGATCTCGATATTGGTGAGAATGTCGTCGAATCCGCCGTTTTTTGCCAGCGCAAAGGCCTCCTCGAGGATTGGCGCAGCTTCGGCGAACTTTCCCATGCCGATCATTGCCTGGCCTTCGAGCAGTTTCCGCCGGGCGCGGATTTCGCGGAACTCGGGGCCGTCGGGAATAGGCCGCTGCAGGATGGACAGCACGTCGCCGGCCGCTCTTCTGGCAAGCAGGATCTCGCAGCGCAGGAGCTCGAACTTCCAGTGATCGGCCGTTCC
>JADGHK010000213.1 GCA_019686145.1 Bryobacteraceae bacterium
GCGGAAAGGATGACCCACGTGTCGACTCGAAACTCGGGGATGTAGTGAGCCGTATACAGGACTCCAGCGATAATGCCCATTGTTTTCTGAGCATCGTTGGTGCCGTGCGAGTAGCTGAAGATCGCCGCCGAGGCGAGCTGGAGCTTCCGGAAGTACAGGTCCATCGTCTTGGGAGTGGAGTCGCGGAAGATCCAGTGAATGGCGATCATCAGGCCGTAAGCGAGCAGCATTCCCAGGACCGGCGAAATGACGATGAAGAGCGCGATGCGCAGCCATCCCTCCGCCACCACGGCGTCGAAGATGTGGAGAGGACCCTTGAGGTGAACGACGTTGGCCATGGCTGCTCCTGCATAGCCGCCGAGAAGGGCGTGCGAGGAGCTGGTCGGCAGCCCGAACCACCACGTAATCAGGTCCCACACAATTGCGCCCATCAGCCCCGCAAGGATGACGTAGAGAGTGACGTACTCCAGGTTGACTGTGCCTTTCCCGACCGTCGTGGCTACGCCCGTGCCGAAGCTGAAAGCAGAGATGAAGTTCCAGAACGCTGCCCAGACAACAGCCTGGAACGGTGTGAGTACCTGGGTGGCTACGATCGTCGCAACAGAGTTTGCCGCGTCGTGGAAGCCATTGATGAAATCAAAGATGAGTGCGACCCCGATGATAACGACGGCCAGCAGCAGTACAGCGTCCATGGGGTTTCGCTAGCTGTTCTTCACAACGACGTTCTGCAGAGCGTCGGCCACGTCCTCGCAGCGGTCCGTCGTTTCTTCCAGAGACTCGTAAATCTCTTTCAGCTTCAGAATGTAGATGGGATCGGCCTTGCTGTTGAACAGATCGCTGACGGAACTGCGCACGAGACGGTCAGCCTCGTCTTCCAGACGTCCGATTTCAAGACAGAAGTCGAGCAGAGGTTCATTCTTATTGAGCGCTTCAAATGCGCTGACAAGGGCTCTGGTACAGCTGCGGATGATCTGGCATAACTCGACAGCGTCGGGAGGCAGCGGCTCGGCGCGATAGGCAACGATGCGGTGAACCGTCTCCTCGATCCCGTCGAGCACGTCGTCCAGATGCGACGACAGCGTGTGAATGTCTTCCGGATCAAGGGGCGTGATGAATGTCTGGTTAAGGCGGCGGAAGACTTCGTGGATGAGTTCATCGCCGCGTTTTTCGAGTTTCGCGATCTCCAGCGCAGCGTCCGCAAGCGTGGGCTTTCCAGTGGTCGCCCCATCCAGAAGCAGCTGGGAAGCTTCAGAGATGATCCTGACTTGATCCAGGAAATAGTGAAAGAACTTTTCTTCGCGGGGCAGAAATCTCATAGTTCGAGCCCAAACTGTGGTGCACGGGGAATCATCAGTATCTCCCAAAAGACTGGGGACAGGTCAACCACTGAATTGTTACAGGTCCGTGAATATGGGAAGCAGGACATTTTCGTCGCGCTCCGGCTCGGAAGTGCCTTCCAGGTCCAGATATCGCGGATCCAGCAGCCGGGATGGTTGCAGATTGCCCATCGCCGCCAGCATGTTCTCTTTCAGGTGAGGGTAGTCTTTCTCTAGGTCTGCGAAGAAGCCCCGCAAGGTACGGCGTACTGTTCCCGTTCTCTGCGAGCAACCGCACGGAATCACCGGAGCAGAAAGCGACTCGGCGTATTGCCGGGTGAGGTCCTCTGTCACAAAGACCAGCGGCCGGATCAGCCGGAACTCCTTATCGCGCGAATGTGTCACCGGGGGCAGCGCGCTCATCTTTCCTGTAAAGAGGGCATTCCGCAGGAACGCCTCGCAGAAGTCATCCGCTGTGTGACCGAAGGCGATGACGTTTGCGCCAAGCCCGCGCGCGATTTCGTAAACTGCTCTGCGCCGGTAGCGGCTGCAAAGATCGCACCCATGGTCGGGCTGATCTTCGAGCAGCTGGAAGGAAGGCGTGTCGCGGTAGTAGGTCCAGGGAACCCCCTTCTGCCTGAGATATTCTCCCATCGGTTCAAAGGGCCTAAGGAACTTGCCCTGTTCAACGGTAAACGCACAAACCGAGAACTCGATGGGAGCCTTCTTTTCGAGCAATAGGAGGGCTTCCAGCAGGGTCAGCGAGTCCTTGCCGCCGGACAACGCAACAGCGACGCGATCGCCGTTCCGGATCATCTTGAAACGTCCGATCGCTTCGCCTACCTTGCGCAGAAGAGTCTTTTCGAGTTCCAAGTACCTATTATAGTGTTTGGTGCAAAAGTACGCCGTAAGTCCGGCCCGTCTCGCTGCTTTCGATGTGCTTCGCCGCGTGGATGCGGGCGGCTGGGCTTCGGATTTGCTGAGAGTAAAGACCGCCGCGCTGGACCGCCGCGATGCCGACCTTGCGTCCGAACTGGTCATGGGCTGCCTGCGCCGGCGGGCGCAGCTCGACTTCCTGATCCGTCACTATAGCGGACGCGATCCGGCGCGCCTCGATCTCGAAGTCCGTCTCGCCCTGAGGCTCGGCATTTACCAGATCCGGTTCCTGGAACGCATTCCGATGCATGCCGCCGTTGCAGAGAGCGTTTCTCTTGTCAGGCGCGCGCGGAAAGCGTCCGCCGCGGGGTTTGTGAATGCCGTTCTGCGCAAGGTAGATCGCGCTCCGGTCCCCTGGCCGGACCGCGCCACCGCCTGCTCGATGCCCGCGTGGCTGCTGGACCGCTGGGACCGCCACTTTGGCGAGGACAAGGCCTCAAAGATCGCCGAGGCATTTCTGCGCCCGCCGGAGACCTGGGTGCGAGTTCCGGAGGGAACGCCTCTGCCTCCCGGAATTGAGCTCGAGCCTTCTCCCGAAGTGCCGGGTGCGTACCGGGTTGTTCGAGGAGAGCCTGCGGGACTGCGCATTCAGGATGTCGGTTCGCAGTCGATCGTGCCGCTCCTCGATCTGCGTCCGGGATTGACACTGCTGGATCTTTGCGCAGCCCCCGGGCATAAGACAGCGCAGGCGCTGGAATCGGGTGTAAAGGCGATTGCGTGCGACCTTCACTGGCACCGCCTGCGTGATTTTCAGGCAACAGGGTGTGCCCGAATTGCACTCGATGGGACGCTCCCGCTGCCCTTTCGAACGCGTTTTGACCGCATCCTGGTGGATGCTCCGTGTTCGGGCACCGGCACCCTTGGCCGAAACCCTGAGATTCGATGGCGCATCCAACCCAAAGACCTGGCCGATCTGCCAAGTCGGCAGAGGGCTCTGTTGGAGCGCGCGCTGGAGCACCTGGCTCCTGGAGGCCGGCTGGTATACTCGACCTGTTCACTGGAACCGGAAGAGAATGAGCTGGTGGTACGCGCGGTGCTCGGAACGGAGCCGCAGACGGAGAGGTATCGCTTACCGGGCCTCGAGCCCGGCGATGGCTTCTATGCCGCTGTGATAACATCTTAAAAGCCCGCAAATGGTTGAGATTCTTCCGTCTATCCTCTCGGCTGACTTTGTGCGACTTGGCGAGGAAATCGCCCGAGTGGAGCAGGGCGGCGTTTCCATGCTCCATCTGGATGTCATGGACGGGCACTTCGTACCAAACCTATCGATCGGTCCACCCGTCGTTAAATCGATACGCAAGGCGACCAGACTCACTCTGGACGTCCACCTGATGATCACCGAACCCGACCGCTACATCGCTCCATTCATTGAGGCGGGAGCGGATCAGATTTCGGTTCACCAGGAGGTATGTCCGCATTTGGACCGGACTTTGCGTCATATACAGAGTGAGGGTGCGCGCGCAGGCGTTGTTATCAACCCTTCGACACCCGTATCGCTCTTGCAGGACGTTCTCGACTTGGCCGACTACGTGCTGGTAATGAGCGTCAATCCGGGTTTCGGGGGGCAGGAGTTCATCCCCGGCTCGCTCCGGAAGATCCGCGCCCTGGACTCAATGAGAAAGCAGTACTCGCTGCCCTTCTTAATTGAGGTCGACGGCGGGGTTACACTGGAGAATCTAGCGGAAATTGTTCGTGCCGGCGCGGACTGGATCGTGGCCGGCTCCTCGATTTTCCATAGCCCGGATCCCTCGGCGACGGTCGCCGAGATGCGGCACGCGGCGCGCCAGGCGCTTAGCGTCCGTGTTTGAGATTCGACATCGGATAGGCTTGAGGTTTTTATGAATCGTTTTCCGAATTGGGGCGGCACGCGAACGACGCCTTGGACCGCCAAGGTCCTGGCGGCGCTGCTCGTACTTACGCTGCTCACCTCGTGTGGCTTCCGTAGAAAGAAGTACGAAAACCCGATTACCAAGGATACCCAGCAGCCGGACAAGATCCTCTTCGATAAGGCAATCAAAGACATCGAGCGGGGACGCTTCGAGGTTGCCCGCCTGACCCTCCAGACGCTCATTAACACTTATGACACGAGCGAGTACCTGGCCAAGGCGAAGCTGGCGATTGCCGATAGCTGGTATCGTGAGGGCGGGTCGCATGCGCTGGCTCAAGCCGAGGCCGAATACAAGGACTTCATTCTCTTTTATCCGACCATGGAGGAGGCGGCCGAAGCGCAAAGCAGGATCTGCATGATCCACTACCGGGGAATGGAGAAGCCTGACCGCGATAACACTCATGCCTTGCGCGCGGAAGACGAGTGCCGTCAGCTTCTGGTTCAGTTCCCCAACTCCAAATTCGTGCCGCATGTCCAGCAGCTTCTTCGCAACATTCAGGAAGTCCTTGCGGAAAGCGAGTTCCGGGTCGGATCGTTCTATCACACCAAGGGCAGCTATCCTGCTGCAGCCAACCGCCTCGAGGCTTTGACGAACCACTATCCGCTGTACAGCAAGGCCGACCAGGCGTTGTGGCGGCTGGGGGACTCCTACGCCAAGATGGGGCCGCGCTTCCGCGAGAAAAGCGGCGCAGCCTACGCGAAGATCGTTCGGGATTACCCTCTGAGCGATCTGGCGGATGAAGCCAAGAAGAAGCTTATCGAAATGGAGATGCCGGTGCCCGAGCCGGATCCCGTGGCCATCGCTCGAATGAAGTACGAGCAGGAGCACTATGAGAAGCCAGGCTTCTTCAGCCCGGTCTGGAACATGATGCGCAAGGGACCGGATACGCACATGGCGGCGAAGTCCGGCACTCCGACGATGACTCCCTTCCGGCCCACGATCCCGGCTTCCGTGCCGCTTCCCGGTCAAGGCGCCGCTTCCGGCTTCACGGGCGACGTGACCGTCTCCACGGTGACCGATTCCACGGCTCTCGACACGAAGCCCGATGCACGGCAGGCAGTGGCTGGCGGCAACTCGGCCAATGGACAGCCGGCGGCGTCCGGCGGGAACAATTCCGCGGGGCAGGGTGCAGCCGCAGGAGCGGAAGGCGCAGGCAAGAGCAACAACAAGAACAATAACGATAAGAAGAAGGACAAGAAGGAAAA
>JADGHK010000214.1 GCA_019686145.1 Bryobacteraceae bacterium
TTCGGGAAGTCGCGGAACCAAAGGTGAACGCTGCCGAACAAGAGGGATGCCAGAACGACCCCGGCCCACTCGTTTGCCGTCCAGTCCGTAAGCCAGCGCTGCAGCAAGCCGCGGAAGAAGAACTCTTCTCCAAGGGCCAGAACCCAGAAGACTCCGGCGAAGGTTCCGGCCGCGAGAAGCAGCGTTTGCCACCATGGGGCTGCAGGCGGGTTATAGCGCGCAAACCCGATCCACGCATTCAGCACCGCCGCCAGGGGCATGAAGAATACAAAGTAACGGATCCCGATCACCCAGTCCTGAGCACCGGGAATCAGGCCAACCCGGATTCCCTCCACACGCCGGAACGAAAGAAAAGCCATCAATCCGAGCCGGATCCAAAGCAGCTGGCCGAGGAAATCCACGCGCAGGTGTTCGTAGGGCCGCGGATAGATTGCGGGGAACAGTTTCAGGAGCATCACCGACGCCAGGAGCGCGAGCAGAAGCACGTCCGCGATGCGCCCGGCTGGCAGCACGACAAACCAAAACGAGACTACGCCAGCGAGCGCACCGAGCAGCAGAAAGTGATCCCACCGAAAGAGACCGAGCGGGACGGTATAAAGACTGTAGGGAACAAGCCCGGAGGCCGTCAAACAGAGTGCGCGCACCGGCTCGGCGAAAGCCTTGTCGAAGCGCAGGCGCGTCGCTTCGAACCCGGACGCGAAGTACAGGCTCAGTTCTACGAGGATCGCGGGCAGTACTGCCGCCGAGACAAAGGCGGGTATATGCTGACTCTGAGCGTAGAAGGTACCCCCGATGCAGCCTCCCAACCAAAGAGCGACGAGGGCCGCGGTGAAGCCGCGCACGGAATGCTGCATTGCGTTCATCTTAGCATTCGTGCTTACGGTTCCGGCCGGCGCTTCCTCCGATCCGCCTCCAGACCTGGCTCGCCGCGTCGCCCGTAAAGAGTCCCAAAGCAGGAAGGCCCGCGACCACTACACGTACCGGCAGGCGGTACTCGTGGAGGAGTTTCCCGGCCCCGGCAGCCGGGGAGGCCATTACCGCGAGGTGCGGGACATCATCTTCTCGCCGGAGGGCCAACGTTCGGAGAAAGTGATTGGCAGGGTCACCTCAAACCTCAACCGCCTCCGTCTCACGGAGGAAGATTTCAGGGACATCCGGGAGGTGCAGCCGTTCCTGTTTGTCGAGGAGCATCTCTGGGCTTACACAACCCGCTTTCGAGGAGAAGCATCGATCGACGGAGAGGATTGCTGGCTGCTGGAAGTCCGGCCGCGGCAGATTTTCGACGGTCAGCGCCTCTTTGATGGCATGCTCTGGATCAGCAAGCGGGACGAAGCAGTGGTGCGGAGCGAAGGAAAGGCTGTGCCGGATATCATCAACTCCAAGACGGAAAATCTTTTTCCGCGCTTCACGACCATCCGGCGCAGGATTGACAACGAACACTGGTTCCCGGTCTACACCTACGCCGATGACACCCTTCCCTTTCGCAGCGGCCCGATCCGGATGCGAATGAAAATCGAGTACAGCAGCTACAAGCGGTTCGAAGCCAACTCGACAATCGAGTTCAAACAGGCCGAGCCGGATCCGTGAGACTTGCTGGCCCCTGCTAGACAAGCTCGGCGGTGTTGGCCAATTCTCCGATTTCCGGAATGCTGATTCGGATGACATCGCCCGGCTGCAGGGCCGAATCCTCCGTCACAATGATCCCGGTTCCCGTGAGCAGGACAGATCCGGAGGGCACGTTGTTCGACCGGAGCAGGTAGTCGATGATGGACTCAAGCGAGCGGCAGATCTTGGAGGTGGAAACCTCACCGGAGAAGATCGTCTCTCCGCTCCGGCTGATCGTGCACGTCATGTGCAGATTCTTCGGATCCGGCAGTTCGTCCTCGGTCACGATGACTGGTCCGAGGGAGCAGCATCCTGTGAAGGTTTTTGACTGCGGAAGGTAGAGCGGGTTTTCCCGTTCGATGTCCCAGGCCGAAACGTCGTTGGCGAGCGTGTAGCCAAGAATGCGGCCTTTAGCTCCCAAAATGAGCGCCAGTTCCGGCTCTGGCGCCGTGAAGCGGGAGTCCGACCGGATGCCGATCGGCTTATCGGGACCGACGCATACCCGCCCGGTTCCCTTAAAGAAAATCTCCGGGCGTTCCCGCTCGTAGACGTAGCGGTAGAAGCCCTCCCGGGTTCCGTGCTCGGCATCGCGGAACTGTGCGCTTTGCTCGTAGGTGCAGCCGCAAGCCCAGACTTCACGAGGCTGAATCGGAATCGTGGGAACGGCCTGCTCACGGTAGCTGCTGGCGTGCGTTCTGGCCAGAGTTGCGAGGGACTCGCCTTCGATTTCCGAGCGTTGAATCAGGTCGATAACCGTGTGGTCGGGGATCAACCGGGCAAAGCCATCTTCGAAGATGGCCGCCGTAACGCGGTTATTCCAACGAATTTGTCCAAGTCGCATGAAACGCCTTCTCCAAAAAAAGACACCTCGCCGCCCTCAGCGGGCGGCGAACCGGCCGATGGCGGCCTTAATACTTCAGGTAGACGGTCTTGTAGTCGCTGTAAAAATCCAGCGCGGCAGGGCCCTGCTCCTTCGGCCCGAAACTGGAGTCCTTCGTGCCGCCGAACGGGAGCTGGTATTCAACGCCGGCGCTCGGCAGATTCACTGTCAACAGTCCTGCCTCCATTCGGTAGATATACTCGAAGACACGGGAGATGTTGGTTGTCTGAAGAGATGCGGACAGGCCGAACGGGATGTTGTTGGCGATGCGCATCGCATCTTCGAAGTTCTTCGCGCGCATGACGGCGAGAACGGGCCCGAAAATCTCCTCCCGCGCAATCGTCATGTTCTCGGTGACGTCGGCGAAGATCGTGGGCTCCACGAAGTAGCCGCGATCGAAGCCGTCGCCTGACAAGCGTCTGCCGCCTGTCAGCGGCTCGCCTGCCTCCTTCCTGCCAATCTCAATGTATTGGAGTATGGTATCGAGCTGTCCCTGGTCCACCACGGGGCCGATGTCGACGCCCGGCTGCATGCCATCTCCGACACGAAGCTTCTTTGTGCGCTCTACCAGCGCCTCGAGAAACTTGTCGTAAATCGATTCCTCGACAATGACCCGGCTCGTGGCAGTGCACTTCTGTCCGGTCGAAAAGAAGGCGGCATTGACGGTGTTTTCGACAGCAGCGCCAAAATCAGCGTCGGCCAGCACAATCGTGGGGTTCTTCCCGCCCATCTCCAACTGCACCCGGAGCTGACGCTTCGCTGCCTGCGCGTGGAGATGTTGTCCGACCGAGCAAGAGCCGGTGAAAGAGATTGCCTTTACCGGCGCAGCGTTGACGAGGGCATCGCCGAGGGCGCCGCCGGAACCGGCGACATAATTCACCACGCCTTTCGGGATGCCTGCTTCGTGGCACGCCTCCACCAGTCGCCAGGCGCTCAGCGGCGCCGACGAGGCGGGTTTCAGCACGACGGTGTTGCCACAGATCAACGCGGGCGCGAGCTTCCACGCCGGGATGGCGCTCGGGAAGTTCCACGGCGTAATCAGTCCGACAACCCCGATGGGTTTGCGGATCGCAAACATATGCACCCGGTCGCGCTCTGATGGAACCAGAAGGCCGTTCAGGCGCGAGCCTTCGCCCGCGAAGTACCGGAAGATGTTGATGCTTCTCCGCACCTCGCCCTTGGCTTCCGGCAGGGTCTTGCCTTCCTCCCGGGTCATTTCAGCGGAAATCTGGTCGAACTTGCGTTCGAGAATATCCGCCACCTTGAACAGAAGTGCTCCCCGGGCGGGGGCGGGCATCGAAGACCAGGCTCCCAGGGCGCATTCGGCGGATTGAGCGGCTGCTTCAACGTCCGATGCGGTCCCCTTTACAAAGAGACCTACGAGCTCGTCCGTATTGGCCGGATTCCTGTTCTCAAACGTCTTACCTCCAACCCACTCGCCGTTGATGTAGTTGCGGAACGTTTCGACAGACAAGATTCACACCTCCCGGAATTCAGAAGCGGCGCGGATCGAAGCGCCGGATAACCAGTCTACCCTTTTGCGGGAGGCCGTTAGAACTTTACCGCCGGTGCTGTCCGCGACTCGGGAGCAGTGTTGAAGTAGGTATCGCTTCTTTGGAAGCCGAAAAGCGAAGCGGCAATGTTGTTCGGGAACAGCTCAATACTGGTGTTGTACTTCTGCACCGTCTCATTGTACTTGCGCCGTTCCACGGCGATTCGGTTTTCCGTGCCCGCCAGCTCATCCTGAAGCCGCAAGAAATTTTCGTTCGACTTCAGGACCGGATAGTTCTCCACCACCATCAGCAGCCTGCCCAAAGCGCTGTCGAGCCGCTGGTTGGCCTGAATCTTCTCTTGCGGCGACCTGGCGTTGAGCAGACCCGCGCGGGCCTCCGCGACCGCGCCAAGAACCTCCTTCTCCTGGCTTGCAAATCCTTTCACTGTTTCGACCAGGTTCGGAATGAGATCGGCTCGCCGCTGCAGCGCGACGTCCACCTGCGCCCACGAAGCTGCAATCGATTCGCGCTGCGTAACGAGCTCGTTGCGAATGCCCATCAGTTGTCCTGCAAAGAGCAGCGCTACAAGGACTACGGCGCCAGCTACGATCAAGAAAGTCTTCATTGTCGTCTATCTCTCCAGGCGGTCGACGGCGTCGACCACTACCTGAATCTCCTTCATATAGTTCTCGAGAAGAGTTACTGGATTCAGCCCCTTGGGTTTAATCTTTTCCTCCCGCAGATCCAGCAGCGTCTCGAAAGGACGCGGATCGATTTGAAATTGTTCCTGCGCCTGCTGGATAATCTCGCGTTTTTGCCACAAGGCCGGAACGCCATGAAGGCGGATTGCGTGACGGACAAGAACGCAGAAGGTGGAGAGGGAATCGGTCAGAAGCTCCAGAAGCAGCGTCTTGTCGGACAGCACGCCGGCCGCCTTCTGGCGCAGCCGCAGCAGCTTTGCGCGCAGTTCATGCTCTACCTGAGCGCGGTAGAAAACGTCGTCGATCTTGAGATCCGCGACTACATCCTTCCCGTAAAGAATCCGGTGCCGCTCCTGTATGTCATGAAACTCGATGGGAAAACAATCGGTCGCCGAGGCTACCTCGTTGGCGCTCATCAGCAGAGGGGCAGGATTGCCAAGCTCGCGCCACCAGTGAAAGATCGGTTCGCATTCGCCCAGTTCGCGCGGCGTCACCAGCCGGAGCACGCAAAGGATGTTGATATCGGAGTACCGGCGGTGGTGATCGCCGACCGCCGCGGAGCCGTAAAGGACAACGGACACCAGCCTCTCTCCGTACGCCTTTCGCAAGCGCTCCACGAGCTGATTTAGCACACGTTCCATAAGGGACTCACCAACTGCT
>JADGHK010000215.1 GCA_019686145.1 Bryobacteraceae bacterium
TCGTGATCGCCGCCGTCAACGTCGTCTTCCCGTGGTCAATGTGACCAATCGTTCCGATATTCACGTGCGGCTTGCTGCGATCAAATTTTTCCTTCGCCACGGCTGTGCATCCTCACTGACAATCAGACAACCAACTACGAACCCTTCTCTCTGTAATGAAATGTTACAGGAATGAAAGGCAGGATATGCTGGAGCCGTTGACCGGGATTGAACCGGTGACCTCGTCCTTACCAAGGACGCGCTCTACCAACTGAGCTACAACGGCTCGGGAAAAATCGAATTCTACTGGTGGACAGGGGAGGATTCGAACCTCCGTAGCTCGCAAGGAGCGGCAGATTTACAGTCTGCTGCCATTAACCACTCGGCCACCTGTCCATGCCGGCCAGCCGCTTCTCCCGAATGCTTCCGGGAAGACGCAACACTCGCGCGCCTCCGGCAGGGCCATTTCTCAGGCTACCGCATCCGAGCCACAATGTCCACTGGAAAGCTGCGGGAATCGGCTAAAGCTTGCTTTATCTTACCATACGCAGGCCGCAGTATCACTATCACGAGCTACGCCAGAATCTCCCGAATCACATTCCCATGTACATCTGTTAACCGCATGTCTCGACCATTAAACGGATAGGTCAGCTTCTCGTGGTCGAGGCCCAGCAGGTGGAGGATCGTGGCATGGAGATCGTACACCGATTTCCTGTTCTCCACCGCCCGGTAGCCGTATTGGTCCGTAGCTCCCACGATGGTTCCGCCCTTTACGCCTCCCCCGGCCAGCCAGAGGCTGAAGCCGGCAGGGTTATGGTCCCGCCCGTCCATACGCTGGGAAATCGGCATCCGGCCGAACTCGCTGTGAAAGATGATCAGCGTGGAATCAAACAGGCCCCGGCTCTTCAGGTCCTTGATCAGTCCTGCAATCGGGCGGTCAATCTCAGAAGCATGGGTTTCATGGTTGGTCTTCAAGTCGAAGTGGGCATCCCAACTTGGCTCGAAGTTCCCTCCCCCGGAATAGATTTGCACGAAGCGCACGCCTCGCTCAATCAGCCGCCGCGTCATGAGCGCTTGCCGCCCGAAGTAGTCGGTCGGCGATTCGCCAATGCCGTATAGCCGCCGCGTCGCTTCGGATTCCTTTGAGAGGTCAATCGCCTCGGTCGCATGGACCTGCATTTTGAAGGCGAGCTCGTAGGAATAAATCCGGGCAGACAGTTCCGAGTCTGCCGGATTCTTCTCGAGGTGCCTCTGGTTGAGCTCTCCCAGCAAGTCGAGCCACTTGCGCTGTTGCTCCGGCGTCCTCGCCTTCGACGGTTTCAAATCCACGATCGGATCGCCGGAGGAGCGGAACGGAGTCCCCTGATAAGCCGCAGGCATGTATCCGGAGCCCCAGTTGGGCGCGCCGTTGATCGGGCCGCCGCGGTAATCGGTAAACACAATGAACCCTGGGAGGTTCTCGTTCTCCGTGCCCAGGCCGTACGTGATCCAACTGCCCATGCTTGGATGCCCGGCAAGAATGGTCCCCGTATTCATCTGATAGAGCGCCGGACCGTGGTCGTTGCTGATGCAATACATCGAGCGGATCAGCGCCAGATCGTCGACGTGCTCCGCGACGTGCGGGAACAGGGACGAAACATCCATGCCGCACTCGCCGTATTTCTTGAACGTCCACGGCGACGGCATGAGGCCACCGGGATGGCCCTGAGAGACCGAAACCTCGCCAACTCCGGTCATTGCCTCGCCCTGGCGGCGCAACAACTCCGGCTTCGGATCGAAGGTATCGACCTGGCTGAGACCGCCATAACAAAAGATCGAAATGACCGATTTGACTTTGGGAGGAAAGTGCGGCTCTTTCCTTTGCAGGGGCGACATCCCGGCTGCCAGGAGTCCCTGCCTGTGCAGAATGTCAGCGAGAGCTATGCTCGCGATGCCCCCGCCCAGCTTTCCCAACAACTCGCGGCGTGAATAGATTCCGGGTTTCATTGGCGGTACACAAACTCATTCAGGTTAAAAAGCAGTTGGCAGAAATCAACGAGCCGATCGAAGTCGCCGTTGATGTAGGAAACCGCTCGGGACCGCTCAAACTCGTCCGGCGGACGGCTCAACGCCAAACGATACGCGTGCTCCACTTGCTTGCCGACGTCCTCACCCGCCTCGCGAAGCACACGCTCTGCGAACTTCTTCGACTGGAGAAGGACGAACGCATTGTTCATGAGCAGCAGAGCCTGCGGCGCAATGGTCGACCGGTTCCGGCGATCGCAGGACGTGATCAGATCCGGCTGGTCGAACGCCTCAAACAACGGGTAGCGGATACTCCGTTTGGAGAAGACGTAGAGGCTGCGCCGCCAGGTAGAAGGGTCGTCATCCGGCTTGCCCGGCCATGTTCGCCTCGTGCTTGATTGGAAGAGATCCGGGTTGATGTAGGGGAACACGGCAGGTCCCCCGAGAGTGCGGTCCAGCGTGCCCGCGACAGCCAGAATCTGATCCCGGATAATTTCGGCCTGAAGGCGCTGCCTTGGCATCCTCCAGAAGTACCTGTTCTCGGGGTCGATCTTCAGGTTGGCCTCGATATCGTCGCTGCTCATCTGATATGCCTCCGACGACATCATCAACCGGTGCATGGATTTGATGCTCCAGCCGCTGCGGATGAATTCCGTGGCCAGCCAGTCGAGCAACTCGGGATGCGTGGGACGCTGCCCGGTCTTGCCGAAATTGCTCGGCGTACGGACGATACCTTCGCCGAAATGGTGCTGCCAGATGCGATTCACCATTACGCGCGCTGTCAGGGGATTTTCGGCCGAAGCAACCCAGTGGGCAAAGCCGCGCCGGCGCCAGCTCGACTTAGCTTCCGGCGGGGGAGCAGGAAACTCGTACTCGCCTTGCCAGGCAACGGAAATGACGCCGGGCTTCATCAACGACCCTTTGGCGTCCGGGCTTCCGCGGTGCAGGAAGTACGATGGAAGCGGTTCCCGGCCGTCTTCGCCAATCACCATCGCCGTCGGATACTTCTTCGGTTTTTGTTTCTCGAGCTCCGCGATTCGATCCGCGATTTCCTGCCGGCGCGCCCGGTCTGCCTCCGTCATCACCGCGAGAATTTCCTTCTCGCTGATGCTCAGCGTTTTTTCGATCTGCCTGGCATTCAGCCGCTGCCCTTCCGTGCGTTTCTCCGGCGGTGTGCGCCAGGCAATCTGGAGATACTCGGGGAGCTTGCTAACCTTCTCCTCGAAAAGCCTCTTCCGGTAGGGCTCATCGATCTCGCTTTTGGCTTTGTTTAATGGCGCCTGAAGGTCCTCAATTCTCTTCAGCTCCGCCTTGTAGGCCGCAACGACCTCGGGCTTTACCAGCGGATGTTCGGCAGGCTTTGTAGAAAAGAAGACGGCCTGCATCCGATAGTAATCCTTCTGCGGTATCGGATCGAATTTATGATTGTGGCAACGAGCGCAGCCGACAGTGAGCCCCAGGAATGTCAGCGAGGTCGTCGTGACGAGGTCATCGAGCTCGTCCATCCGCGTCCGCTCTGTCTTAATGTTGTTTTCCGGGCCGAGGCGCAAAAATCCGGTAGCGATCATCGCCTCGTCGGATTCAGGCCACAGCTCGTCGCCCGCAATCTGCTCCTGAATAAACCGGTCGTAAGGCTTGTCGTCGTTGAAGGACTTCACGACATAGTCGCGGTAGCGCCACGCGTCCGGCCAATCCAGATCGTTCTCGAATCCGCCGGAATCGGCGTAGCGGACGAGATCGAGCCAGTGCCGTCCCCATCGTTCGCCGTAATGCGGTGAGGCAAGCAGCCGCTCGATCAGCCGCGGCCAAGCGTCAGGCTTCGAGTCCTTCACAAACGCTTCTACTTCCTCCGGAGTTGGCGGAAGACCCAGCAAATCAAGATACGCCCTGCGAATGAGCGTCCGGCGGTCCGCCTTTCGCGCTGGAGTCAGACCTTTTGCCTTATATGTCTGAGCCAGGAAGGCGTCGATCGGATTCGTGAACCGCGCCGATTGACCTGCCTTCGGAACAGGGTGCCGAACCGGCGGGACAAAGGCCCAGAACTTCCGCTCCTCGTCGGTAATCGGTCTCTCTTCAAGCTTCGCCAGAGCCTCAGAATTTGAAGACTTGGAGGCTTCCGCTTGTTCCGTCTGGACGCCTTCGAGCGGCGCGCCCGCAACGATCCACCGGCGAAGGATTTCGATGTCCGCATCCGGGAGCTTTTGTCCTGGAGGCATCGCCGGCTTTTGTGCATGCGTGACGAATTGATAAAGGAGGCTCAGCCGGGGGTTCGTGGGCTCGACTGCGGGGCCGCGCTCTCCGCCAGCCAGAATCGATTCCCGCGTTCGGAGATCCAGCTTCGACATCTTCACACCCTCGCCGTGGCAAGCGAAACAGTTCTTCTTGAGGATGCGATAAGCCTCCTGCGAGAGCGAATCAGCAGCGAGCGCCGGAATTGATACGGCAAGGCAAACGAGCGCAGCCGTACTTGAGGTTCTGCCGGCACGTACCAAGTGAGCACTCATGACGCGGATACTCCGGAAACAGAAGCTCTATCAGATATATCTGGCGTTCGGACCGGTGTCAAACGGCTGCGACGTCCCTCAGCGAGTCCTTCGGCTGCTCCCATCGCCCGCTGTCTGCGGAGCGAAACAAAGCTTCAATCACCGACATGTTTCGAATCGCGTCTTCAAGCGGAGTGGGCACCTCGGTGTCGTCGAGGATCGCGCGGGAGAAAAGGTCTCCCTGGATCGTGTATTGGTTCGCCACCGGGAGTTCCTCAACGGTAATGCCCTCGCCTGTCACGCTCGAACCATCATCGATAAAGATGCGATTCGGTCGATCCGGCGGCGCATTAAAAGGGATTTCGACTTCAATGCGGCCGCGGGTGCCAAGCAACTGCATCCGCTGATAAGGAACCAGTTGCGTGCTGCACTGAAAGATCGTTTGCCCGCTTGGAAACTCGAGCAGGGCCGACGTCAGGCGGTCGATCTTCATATCAGGATCGCGTTCAAGGAGCGCCATCACCCTCTCGGGCTCCTCCCCGTAGAGCATTCGGGACAGAGTGATGGGATAGCATCCAATATCCATCAACGCTCCGCCGCCCCATTCTGGAACGTTGCGAATATTCCGCGGGTCGTTGTTGAAATAACTGAAGAAGCCGGCAACCACCCGCAATGCGCCAATCCTGCCCGATTTCACCAGGTCGCGAGCCCGAATCCACTGCGGATTGGAGCGTGCCATGAACGCTTCTCCAATTTTCACGCCGGTCCGGTCGCGCACCTCCAGGAGTTTTCTCGCCTCCGCTACGTTCAACGAAATGGGCTTCTCACAGAGGACGTGCTTCCCCGCCTCCGCG
>JADGHK010000216.1 GCA_019686145.1 Bryobacteraceae bacterium
ACGGAGCTGCGGCGTGAGCTTGCGGATCTGACCGCCCTTTATACGCCCGATCACTACCGGGTCCGCCGCGTCAAAGCCCAGATTGATGAGATCGAGGCTGCGATCGCCAAAGAACGCGCCGAGATCGTGGAGCGGGCGCGAAGCGATTACGAAGCAGCTCTGGCCATCGAGCAAAGGCTGGCCGCGTTGTACAGACAGCAGTCCGGGCTGGTGTCGTCGCAGGGCGAAAAGGCGATCCGCTACAACGTGCTGCAGCGCGAGGTAGAGACGAACCGGAATCTTTACAACGCGATGCTGCAGGGAGTGAAGGAGGCGGGTGTGAACGGAGCACTCAGGGCGGCATCGGCGCGCATCGTCGATGCGGCGTCTCCTCCCAAGTCCCCCTCCCGTCCAAGACCGGTGCTGAATGTTGCCTTCGGCATTCTTTTCGGCATGTGCTTCGGAGTGGCCATCGTGCTTGTGAGCGATCGCTTCGATCGAACCGTAAAGAATCCCGGAGAACTCTCTCTTGACATGAATGTTGCCGAACTTGGCGTGATCCCGGCATTTGGCGGGCTCGTCTCGGAGGAGACTGTTTCGGCAAGCCTTCTTACAACGGATGGTCCGGGTGTACGGCGGGCCGTCAGCCCGACGGACCGGTGGATGTTTGCAGAAGCCTTCCGCAGCACGCTTACTTCCATCCTCTTTTCCCGCCCCGATAAGGCTCCTCCGAAAGTGATCGCGGTGACGAGCTGCGGATCCGGCGAAGGAAAGAGCACGGTCGTATCGAGCCTCGGCCTTGCGCTCGCCGAGATTCAGCGGCGCGTTCTCCTGATCGGTGCGGATCTTCGAAAACCGAGCCTCCATACGATGTTCGGCATTGAAAACGCCCGTGGCCTCAGCGATTGGCTTCGCGAGCAGCCGGATGATGACGAGATGTCGGTTGAAAGCCTCGTCGTCCCCACCAGAGTTCCGGGGATCTTCGTAGTTCCCAGCGGGCCTGGCACGATCAGCCCTGCAAACCTTCTGCACTCGCCAAAGATGGCGAAGCTCATCGAGCGCTGGCGGGAAGAGTTTGATATGGTCATTCTCGACACGCCACCGCTGCTACCGTTCGCCGATGCTCGCGTGCTCGCTCGTCTCTCCGACGGGGTCGTCCTCGTCGTACGATCCGGCCGGACCACAAGAGACGATGTCCGTTCCGCACGTATGCGGCTCCAGAGCGACAACGTTCGTCTGCTTGGATCTGTCTTGAATGACTGGCATTTCAAGAGCGACAAGTCGTCCTACTTTCATGACTCTCTGCGCTACTACAATCCCAATTCATCGCGCAGAGGTGTTTGAAATGCATTGACCCCCTGGCGCCACCCTTTGGGCGTTTAGGGAAGCGAGTGATGGACACACGAACAGAATGAACAAGTCGTTGGTGCTTCACCAGTTTCGAGCTCGCATCTGTTTTCTCGCATTCGACCTTTTCGCGCTGGCGCTCTCCTGGAGCGTTACCGTCTACCTGCGCCACTTCCTGAATCCGTTCTTTCATCTTCAGCTAAGCGTACAGGACGTCCTGTCATCCGCTCCTCCGGTAACCGGCGTCCTTGCTCTCTGGATTATCGCAGCGCTCCGGATCAGAGGCAGCGACAACTCTCCTTACGCTTCGCTGGGCAGCAACATTCTCAAAGTAGGACGCATGGCGCTGCTGGCGAACGTTCTCACCATCGTCGTTACGTTCTTCTCCAGGGAGTTCGGCGCGGAGATTTCCCGCTCATTCGTCTTGCTGTTCCTGCCGGTAAGTTTCGTCCTTATGATCTGCGGCCGCTACGCCGCTTTGCTCACGCTCGCAGCGGTCAATCGCAGACTGCCGTCCCTGGAAAGGGTGGCGGTGATTGGCCATGGTTCGGCGGCCCGGCAAATGGTGCAAACCATCATGAGCACCGGCAGCGCCGGCGTAAAACTGACGGGTGTGATCCTGCCGGAATCCGGGGGAATCGCTTCGCTGGGGCCTGTGCCCATTCTCGGCACCACATCCTGTCTTGCTGAAGTGATTAACCATGCTCAGTTGAACCGCCTTGTCGTGGCGCAGGGACACCTGGAAGAGACAGAGCTGGAAAGCTGTGCGAAAGTCTCGCGGAGAATGGGCGTCATCCTCAACCAGGCGCTCACAGTGCCGGACCGCGATGTAGACCTCCACCTCAACAATCTGTATGGTCTGCAGCTTTTGGAGCTCCGGCCCGTCGAATTTACCCGATTCCAGGAACTCATAAAGCGCACTTTCGACGTCATCGCCTCCGCGGCGCTGCTCGTGCTGCTGTCACCCTTGCTCCTGGCCGTGGCAGCGATCATCCGGCTGACGTCAGAGGGACCAGCGCTGTACCGCTCGACCCGAGTCGGGCGCGGTGGCCGGCACTTTACGTTCCTGAAGTTCCGATCCATGTACATCGACGCAGCCGACCGTGCGGCTCTCGCGGCAAAGAACGAGAAATCCGGACACCTGTTCAAGATACGGAATGACCCTCGCGTCACGCCGTTCGGACGATTTCTCCGGCGCTGGAGCATCGATGAACTGCCGCAGTTGATCAACGTGCTGCGGGGAGACATGAGCATGGTCGGTCCCCGCCCGTTGCCGGCCGAAGATCTTGACCCTGACGGGCAAAGTCGCGAATTCGCGATGTGGGCAGAGCAGCGTTCGCGCGTCCTGCCCGGAATTACCGGCTTGTGGCAGATTCGCGGCCGCAGTGAACTCGACTTCGAAAACATGGTCGAGCTCGACATCGAGTATATCCGCAACTGGTCAATCACGCTCGACTTCAGGATCCTTCTGGAGACCCCGTTTGTCCTCATCTCCGGCAGGGGCGCCTACTGATGGAAGGCGAACGAGTCGTGCAAGAGGCACCGGCCGATGCCGCAGAGGGTTGGCGGGGCTTCAGCAAAGCTTCGACAAAAGGACCAAACTTACTGTACTGGGCTCCTAAGTGTGCGGTCACACTATTCGACCAGGGGTTAGTATCCGGCTCCAACTTTCTGCTTGGAGTATTGCTGGCCCGGTGGCTCGGTCCGGAGCAATACGGCGTTTATGCGATCACGTTCTCGCTGTTTCTGCTGGTAGCGCAAATTTATCAGGCGCTTGTAATGGATCCGATGGGCGCGTTGCAGCCGGCGCTCTACCCGAAGAGCCGGCGCTCGTACCTGGGGTCCGTCCTGCAGATTCACCTGATTGCCGGCATTGTCTTCGCTCTGATCGCGGCCGCCGCATCGCGGCTGATACTTTCCACCAATGCGGCCTATTTATCCGGCGCGTTTATCGGCCTTGTACCCGCGCTTCCCTGCGTCCTGCTGTTCTGGCTGTGCCGCTCCGCGACGTACCTGACCGCATCACCGGAAGTGGCGGCCGGAGCGTCGGCGATCTACTGTCTCGTGATGATCGCCGGAATGGCCGCGGCGATAGCGAAGGGCGTCCTGAGCCCGCAGATTGCTTTCTACATGATGTCGGTTGCGGCAGTGGCGGCAACGATGTTTCTCGTTGCGAACCTGAAGCCTTCGATGGCCCTTAAGGAGCAGCCGACGGCGCCAGAAGTATGGAGAAACCACTGGAATTATGGGCGCTGGCTGTTGGGGACAAGCCTGGTGACCTGGCTGCAGCTAAGCGGGCTGGTGTTACTCAGCGGATATCTGCTCGGGGTGAAAGAAGCAGGAGTGCTCAATGCGCTGGCTCAGTTGCACCTGCCCGCGGCGCATATCGTTATGGCGATCTCCCGGCTGACGCTCCCTCATTTCTCTGCGATGCATGCGACCCGCGGAGGATCCGTCGTGCACTCCGCGATCAACAAGCTGCTGCGCGTCACGGTTTCAGCCGGAGTGCTTTATTGGATCTCGATCGCAATCTTTCACCGGCAGCTATTCCACATCCTTTACGGGGGGAAATTCGACGCCTTCTCTCATCTGGCGCCGTGGTACACGTTCATGATCGTGCTTTCTGCTGCCACTTTTCCTTATGAACTTGGACTCCGTGCTTCACGCGCGCCGTCGTCACAGTTTGCAGCCCTCTTTGTTTCCTCGATCGTGACGTTTGTGATCGGGGTTCCCGCGATTGCGCTTTATGGGCTGCCGGGGGTGATTGGGACCATCATGAGCCGGGATCTTCTCCTCCTGGTTTTAATGGCTCGCCGCTGCTCGCGACGGCTCCAGCAAGCCGAGATGACAAATGACTTATCTGTCACAAGCAGTTCAGCAGCTTCCTGAGGCCGGTCTCGACGCCCGCGTTCCGATTGCGAGCAGGCAACGCAAATCTGTTCGGCCGCTCCCTTGGCCGGTGCTGCTGCTGCTGGCGTATGTGGCGGGCATCACGATTATCGGTAAGGGGCCGACTTACCTCGGCTACCCGCCGTTGTTCTGGGGTGAAGTCGTGATGGCAGTGAGCCTGCTCCTGATCGCTCCGTTGCGACCCCAGGTTCAAAAGGCAGACCCGCAGCGCGCTTTCTTATCCCTGCTCATCGTGCTGTGGCTGACCCTCGGAATGACGCTCACGCTGCGGGCGCTGCCTGAGTGGAAGCTGGACGCTGTGCGTGATGCCGCCACCGTCTACTACGCACTTTTCTACTTCGTCGGGCTCGGGCTCGCTGCGCAGGCGCAGATAGCAGATCGGGTCTGGAACGCCCTGGTGGCCTTCTGGGTGATCGCCCTGATCTGGGGCACGGCCGACCTTTTGAGCGGCAAACAGCTCTCAATGATGGGACCGGTGCTTCCCTGGCGCGGCGTACCGATCCTGTTCAATGCACGCGATGAAACCGGGCAGAACCTGGCGCTCGGAGCGCTTCTGGTGATCGGCACACACATGCTGCGGAAGCGCCCGTTCCTGAGGGTCGCGCTCATCGGGATCTCGATCGTGGGACTCGGTTCTTTGCTGGGCTCGGAAGGCCGCGCAGTGCGGTTGGGGTTCCTCGCGGCCGTGTCTGTCCTGGTGGCGCTGTCGTTTGCTCCGAAGCCAATCACGATTGGGCGCCGGGCGCGAATGCTCGTGATGACAGCGGTGCCGGTCGCGCTGGTCCTCCTGCTTACGATTCCGGACCTGCACCGTAAAGCCCAGCTCGATCGCTTTTCTGAAGAGAGTTTTAGCGAGAAGGAGACGACTGCCTACTGGCGGTTGCTGTGGTGGGAGCGGCTGCTAGAGGAGGTCGTTGAACGGAATCCGGCCTTCGGATTGGGATTTGGAGAAAGCCTCCATGTCTACCACCCCGCGCTGGAGAATCTGTCGGACCCGTGGATGCTGCGAGCGCCGCACAACATCCACGTGACAGTCCTCGCGCGAACGGGCTTCGTGGGCCTGATGATCTGGACACTG
>JADGHK010000217.1 GCA_019686145.1 Bryobacteraceae bacterium
CAATTCAACCGGGCGCTTGCCGAGTCCCTGTGCGAGCGCGTCGGATACGGCGACTGGCTCGGGCGGCCTCGCGGGAAAATCCATCGCAAACAGATCCCCGTCGCGCCGGACTGTGAGCTCTCCACTGCGGGTTTGAAACCGGACAACGTCACGCTGCGGCTCCAGATAGCTCATAACAACGAATGCCGCCGCAAGCGTCGCATGCCCGCAGAGATCCACTTCTACGGCCGGCGTCATCCATCGCAGCCCGTAGCAATCGCCCTGCGGGACGAGGAAAGCAGTTTCGGCGAGGTTGTTTTCGGCGGCGATTGCCTGCATGGTGGCATCCTCGAGCCAGTGGTCCAGAGGGCACACTGCGGCAGGATTTCCTGAGAACAGGCTTCCGGTGAACGCATCAATCTGGTAGATGGGGATCTTCATCTACCCATTGTATTTTGCTTCGCCGGAGGGATCCGGGATTCGCCCCGGATTCCCGATGAGGCCGGAAAAAGGGCCCTAGCGGAGGCGCCCGTCCCAGCGCAGGCCGACCCGCCACAGACGCGGCGCTCCGATGAGCGCCGTCGGGCTTTGGCCGACGACATACTCCCGATCGAACAGGTTCTCGATGGCAACCTGAGCCCAGACGTTCGAAGCGATCCGCTGCCGCATTGAGAAGTGTGCGACGGCGAAACCGGGCAGAAGGAAGCTGTTCAGGTCGTCCTCGAATTGCGGACCGTTTGAGCGGAAACCCGCGGCAGCAATGGTATTCTGCCCCATGAACGTAAGCTGCGCGGAGCCTTGATGCTTCGGGATTTGCGGCAGCCTCTCACCGGTTGAAAAGCGGGAATCGGCGAAGAGGTAACCGGCGTCGAACTGCCACGACCGCCACCGGCGGCGCACATCAATTTCGACGCCGCGGGCAAGAGCGGCGCTCGCATTCTGTCGCTGCCTCGTGATCAGGTTCGGCGTGGCGCTCAGAGTCACGTTCGTAATCAGATCCGTGAGCTCGTTCCGATAGAATGTTACGCCCGCGCGGCTCGACTCGCCGACGTAGTCAATGCCTACTTCGGCTCCGAAGAGGGCTTCCGGCTTGAGATCCGGATTGGCCAGCGTAACGGCGTTGCCCACTCGGAACTGACGGTACAACTCATTCAGAGTGGGGGCGCGGAAGCTGCGATAGACGCTGCCGCGAGCCCTCCACGGGCCCCGTCCGGCCGTAATTCCGGCGCTTGGGCTGAAGAAGCGGCTGTCCTGACCCGTGAAGTGATGGCGCGCGCCGACGAAGAGCTTGGCCGGACCAGCGGAAAAATCCGCCTGTCCGAATACTCCATGCTGGAGAAGATCACCGCCTCCTACGCGCGACCCGGAAGGAAATACCCGCTCCTTCGAGTAGCCTTCCACACGCTGGAAGTCGCCGCCGAACACGCCGCGCCAGCGCGACCCGTTGTGGCGAACCATAGCCGCTCCGCCAGTGGCTTCCGAGGGGACTGTCTGAAGTAACGTCAATCGTTCGCTTGTCCGGTCGGCGGCAATCGAGGAGAAGGACGCGCGGAACTCCTGGCGCATGTGATAGGCATAGGCGGACATGGTGTCCCGGTTCCACTCTCGGGAGTAGCTAGCCCCGATCATTCCGAGGCTCGTCGAGTTGTATTGCAGGCTGGTGCCGTTATCGCGCTCTTCCGCCAGCGCATCGAACTGGAACGAAAGGCGGTCGCGGCCGCGGAGCCAGTCCAGCTTGGCGTCGCCGCCGGCAAACCGGAGATTGGCTTTGGTGTCAATTGGACCGCGGTCGGCTTCCGAGATGATGTAGTAGCCGTCCGTAGTGAAGGCGCGGGACTGAAAGGTTGCCGCAAAGTTCCGCCAGAGGTTCGAATAGCCTGCCGAGAGGTTATGCGTATCTCTGTTTCCCGCCTCGTAGCTGGCCTGAAGACGGTGGCGCTCCGGTTCGCGTGAAAAGAGGGCGACGACTCCGCTCATGGCCCGGTCTCCAAAGACGCTGGTCGACGCGCCGCGCGATACCTCGATGCGATCCAGTTGATCGGCTGAGACGCGGGTCCAGTAGACCCAGCCTCCGAAGGGATCGTTCAGCGGAATTCCGTCGCGGAGGACCAGGGTCCGGCTCGCTCCGGTCGATCCAACGCCGCGCAGGGAAACGCCTTGCGTCGTCGGATTGGCGACCACGCTCGAGGACCGCCGGAACAGGCTGAACCCGGGGACCATTCGCAGCCGGTCGTCGATGTTCACTCCAGGAATCCTTTGGAGTTCCTTGTCCTCAATCTGGGTGACCGAACCCGGCGCTTCCGCCTTGATCTTTTCGACGACCGTTACGGAGGTCACCAGCGGCGCTGGCTTTGTCTCCTGAGCGGGCAGAAGCGCCGGCGTCAAGAGTATCGGGACCCACAATATGCGAGCCATCCCAACTCGCTGCTGTTGCGGACGATTCAGACGCGGTGAAGAGGATCTTGACGCTAAGCTCATTGTCTGGTGAGGCTGCCTGCCGCCCTCGGAGCGGCTCGACGACAGCGAGATACTTCAGAATAGTATAGACGTCACCCTGTTCAGGGATCCGCAAGGCCGCCGTCTGCGTCCGCAGCAGGATCCTCGCCCCCCGCCTGGAAACGTGCCAGACCAGGAACGCGCAGCAATCGACAGCCTTCTCGAACCACTCGTACCGTTCGGGCGGTACATCGAGATCCAGGTAAATTTCGACGAGGGGATCCTGTTCCCGGGCAAACTCACGCACCTGGAGCTCGCCGGAGTGCGCCGTCGCCTTCCAGTCGACGTGCCTTGCGTTTTCCGAGGGCTGGTAAGGGCGGAGGCGGTAGAAGTCGCTGCCTCTGCCGCGAAGGTGGGTTTCGATCTCGCCGCTGACGGTTGCCAGCAGTTCCTCAAACCCGGGCTGCGGATCGATGCACGGATAAACAAGAATATCCCCGCGCGGGTAGATGTCGATCCGCCTGTCCGTAAATCCGAAAGGAAAGCGCGTCGAGAAGCGGAAGGCGTTGTCGCGGTGATATCCGCGCCGCGGGAATACCAGTTCGACGTTTTCGGACACCGAACTCCGGCCGGGAATGACAGGGAAATAGAGGTGTCCGCGAAGTCCGTTCTCCTGGAGGCCCGTCAGATGGATCGAGAACGAAGGTATCCAGCGCTTGTCGTTGATCACCGAAATCCGCCCTGTGACGGGGCGCCTGGCGGAGAGGTGCTCGGGGAGCTGAATATCCAGCTCCAGGCCCGCGAGCCCGAGCCGGCTTACGAAGTTCGAAATCAGCATGGTGGACAGCATCGCCGCCAGCAGCAGGAACAGCAGATTGTTGGCTGAGGCGAATGCCGCCAGGCCCACCATTGTAATCGCGAGCGTGTACAGGAGGCCTCCGGCCGTCACCTGCTGGCGCATTCCGCCCATGAGCGCCGCCCGCATCTTGCGCCACAAACTGAGCATTACTTCCATTCTGGGGCCCGTAGTGTCCGTGACACAATAGACGAAATGGCGACTAATGCAGTGGTATCGGGGCAGCCGGGGCTCAAGCGGACGCTCGGTTTGCGGCACCTGGTGGTGATGGGAGTGATTCTCATACAGCCCACCGCCCCGATGGCTCCCTTTGGAGCAATCAGCGCAATCGGAAACGGGCATGTAGTCACCTCCGTGCTCATCGCGCTCTCCGCTATGCTGCTAACGGCTTTGAGCTACGGCCGCATGGCTCGCATCTATCCGAACGCTGGCTCCGCCTACACATATGTCGGGAGGGAGATTCACCCGGTGGCCGGGTATGCCGCCGGCTGGAGCATGCTGCTCGATTATCTTGTCAACCCGCTCATCTGCACGATCTGGTGTGCGCGGGCGATCGAAAATCTGATTCCCGGCGTCCCCTATGCGGCCTCGGCGCTCTTTTTCGCTCTTCTGTTCACGATGCTGAATCTGAGGGGCATTCAGGCGACAGCGCGTGTGAATCAGGTGCTGGCGAGCGCGATGGGCCTCGTGATTGTGTGGATGCTCGCTGCTGCTGCGCGCTACGTGCTTCAGACTCCTGAGCTGGGGACGGCCCGATTCTGGACTCCGTTCTACGATCCCGATCGCTTCTCGCTCGCCTCGATTTCGGCCGGTACTTCCGTCGCTGTTTTGACCTACATCGGCTTCGATGGCATTTCCACGCTTTCGGAAGAGGTCCGCAATCCGAAAGTCAATATCCCAAGAGCGACAATTCTGGTGTGCCTGATTATCGGCCTGCTGTCGGCGATCCAGGTGTACGCGGCTCAGGTGGTCTGGCCTCTCGGGCAGCCGTTTCCGGATCAGGACACGGCGTACCTGCACGTGGCCCGGCTCGCTGGCGGGGACGCCCTGTTCCAGATGCTCGGCATTACGCTGATTGTCGCAACCATCGGATCCGGTTCCGGCGCCCAGCTGGCGGGGGCGCGGCTGCTTTATGGGATGGGCCGGGACAACGCGCTTCCAAAGTCGTTCTTTGGCTATGTCGATCCCGCGCGGCAGATTCCGAGCCGTAACGTGCTGCTGATCGGAGGCCTCTGCCTGGCCGGCGCTTTCACAATGAGCTACCAGCTGGGGGCGGAACTGCTGAACTTCGGCGCTCTGCTCGGATTCATGGGCGTCAACCTGTCCGTGATCCTGCGATATTGGGTCCGGCGGGAAGATCGGAGATTGCGATACCTCGTTCCTCCGGCGCTTGGTTTCGCGATCTGCTTCTACCTGTGGTTGAGTTTGAGTAATGCCGCCCGAATCGCCGGCATCGTGTGGCTTGCCGTGGGACTCGCTTATGGTGCGTGGAAGACGAGCGGCTTCCGCCGGTCGATGGTGCGCTTCGAGGCCCCGTCCGAGTAGAATCGCGATAGACAACTATGAACAAGCTTGTCCTTTGCCTCGCTCTTGCAGCCGCGGCGCACGCGGCGGATTGGAAGCAGCTCTTTAACGGAAAGAATCTGGATGGCTGGGTAATGGTCGGTCCGGGCCGCTTTGTCGTCGAAGACGGAATGCTGAAGACAGAAGGCGGCATGGGGCTCCTCTGGTACAAGGGCGAAAAGTTCGGAAATGCCACGGTCCGTGTGGTCTTCAAGACTACCGGAGCGAGGGATAATTCAGGTGTCTTTATCCGAATCCCCGAGGAGCCGAAGGACCCGTGGTTCGCCGTTCACAATGGCTACGAAGTCCAGATCGACGCTGGCGGGGACGAATGGCATTCCACCGGAGCGCTGTATTCGTTGAGCAAGGTGACCAAGCGCAACCAGAAGCCTTCCGGTGAGTGGAACACCATGGACATCGATCTGAGAGGCCAGGTTACGACGGTATATCTCAACGGAGAGAAGGT
>JADGHK010000218.1 GCA_019686145.1 Bryobacteraceae bacterium
GAAGGCTACCGGAACATCTTTATCCTCCAGAAACCCGTGAACCTTGATGACTATCTTGCAGTGGGACGGCAGATTAAGGATTGGCTATTGAAGGAAAAAGCCTTTTAGGATCTGCAAAAAGAAAAGGGGAACTCCCAACGAGTTCCCCTTATTCGTTGCCGGCTTCTGCAGCCAGCGGACCATTCCGAGCCGGCTGGGACGCGGTTCCCTGCCTGTTTCCGTTGAGATCAAGACGGCTTCCTAATGTCGGAATCGTCTCAATCAGCACGTCCTCGATGCGTTCCACAAAGCGGAACTCCATCTCCTTGAGGACGCTTTCGGGCAAATCTTTCAAGTCTTTCTGATTGCCCTTTGGCAGGATGACGCGCTTGATTCCAGCGCGGCGCGCGGCCAGGACTTTCTCCTTGACGCCGCCGATGGGCAGCACCATGCCGGTCAACGTAATCTCACCGGTCATCGCCGTATCGCTACGCGCCGAAGTCCCGGTGTAGAGCGATGCAAGAGCGACGGCAGCCGTAATGCCCGCGCTGGGTCCGTCCTTCGGCACCGCGCCTGCTGGTACGTGGATGTGAACACCCGTTTCTTTGAAGATACCGGGATCGATGCCGAAGTCGGCAGCGTGCGACCAGATATAACTCTGGGCGGCCCGCGCCGATTCCTGCATCACCTCGCCAAGCTGGCCTGTGAGCGTCAGCCCCTTACCGGAAGGCAGCAGCGTACCCTCGATGTAGAGCACGTCGCCGCCAGTCGGAGTCCACGCAAGCCCGGTTGCAACGCCAGGCGGCAGGACCTTTCTCGCCTGTTCGAGCGAGTAGGGCTCCGGCCCCAGCAGCTCTTCGACGTCGTTCGCCGTGATCGTGACCGGATCTGTGTGCCCTTCGGCAAACTTCAACGTCACCTTACGGGCAATCCGGCCAATCGAGCGCTCGAGCTTACGCAAACCGGCTTCGCGTGTGTAGCCGGTGATGATCTTGCTGAGCGCCTCGGGCGTAATCGTGCACTGTTCCGGGGTCAGCCCTGTCTCCTCGAGCTGACGCGGAATCAGGTACTTCTGCGCAATTTCGATCTTCTCCTCTTCGGTGTACCCGGAGAGCCGCAGCACTTCCATGCGGTCGAGCAGCGGCTGCGGAATCGTATCGAGCGTGTTGGCCGTCGTGATAAACAAGACCTTCGAGAGGTCGAACGGCAGATCGAGGTAGTTGTCGCGGAACGTGTTGTTCTGTTCCGGATCCAGAACTTCAAGCAGAGCGGATGCCGGATCGCCGCGGAAGTCCCTTCCCAGCTTATCCACCTCGTCCAGCATGAGCACGGGGTTGTTCGCCCCTGCCCGGCGGACTGCCTGAATCAGCCGTCCTGGCATAGCGCCGATGTAGGTGCGCCGGTGGCCGCGCAGCTCAGCCTCGTCATGCAAGCCGCCCAGGCTCATCCTCTCGAACTTGCGTCCGAGCGCCCGCGCGATCGACTGGCCCAATGACGTCTTGCCAACGCCGGGCGGTCCGACGAAGCAGAGGATCGGAGCCTTTGCCTTCGGGTTCCGCTTGAGAACACCCAGGTGCTCCAGAATGCGCTCTTTCACATCCTTCAGGCCATAGTGATCGGCATCGAGGATCTCCCTGGCGCGAGCGATGTCCAGTTGATCCTCAGTGCTCTTCCGCCACGGCAGCTCGAGGATGAGCTCCACGTAGCTGCGAAGGACATGGTAATCGGGAGCGGCCGGCGGGAGCTTCTCCATGCGGTTCAACTCCCGTTCGGCTTCCTTCCGGACATCGTCGGGCAGATCCGCCTCTGCCAGGCGCTGCCGCAGTTGCTCAACTTCCCCCTTCTCGGAGTCCGTTTCTCCGAGCTCCTGCTGGATCGCTTTCAACTGACGGCGGAGCACATACTCCTTTTGCTCCTTCGTCAGCTCGCTTTGCGCTTCGCCTGCAATCTTCGCCCGCAGCTCCAGCACCTGCAGTTCATGGGAGATGAAGCCGTGGATAAGGCGGAGCGCATCCAGCCGCGTCGGAGCCTCCAGCAGCTGCTGCACCTTGGCAACTTCAAGATCGAATGTCGCCGCGAGCAGATAGGCCATCTTGATCGGGTCGTCCTGCGCCGCGAGCATTCGAGTCAGCTCCTGCGCATTCTGCGGCTGCGCCAGAGCGATGGCCTTTGTCGCCAGTTCAAACACAACGGGCTGCAGCGCCTCAAGTTCGAGCGAAGTATCCACTGGCGTCTCGAGCGGATTCACCCGGGCCTTCAGGTAGCCGTCCTCGAAGTCGACGCGCAAAATCGCTACGCGCTCTTCTCCGTAGACAAGCACGTCCAGAGCACCCGAACGGTTCGTCGACACTTTACGAACGATCGCTTTCGTGCCAATGGTATAGAGGTCGTCCTGCCCCGGCGACTCAACGTCCGGTTTGCGCTGGGCGACCACAACCAGTTCCTTCGCTTCAGATGCCAGAGCCGCCTGCACTGCTGCACGGGATGCTTCGCGCCCCACCTGGAGAGGAAGCATCAGTTCGGGCAGCAGCACCGTATTCTTCAGCGGTAATACTGGCAGGATCTGAACGTTTTCTTTCATGTTGTCGCCCTCTTCTAAATCAATTGATGTTTCAGGAAGCGTTTAAGTTCCTGGTTCGTCTTCAGACCGCAACGGGTTGCTGAACCCGGAAAGTCATTTGTCCCCGTTCATAGTCCGCTACGACCGTCTGGCCGTCGCGCACTTTGCCGGCAATGATTTCCCGGGCAAGCCCCGTTTCGATCTCTTTCTGAATTGCCCGCTTCAGCGGCCGCGCCCCGTAGGTCGGGTCATATCCCGTCCGTATCAGGTGCTGCCGCGCCGCGTCGGTCAATTCGAGCGTGATGTGCCGCTCCGCCAGTCTTGCCCGCAGCGCACGGAGCTGGATGTCCACGATCTTGCTCAAGTGCTCTTCGGTCAGAGCGTGGAAGACGATGATTTCGTCGATCCGGTTGAGGAACTCCGGCCGGAAGTGCCGCCGAAGCTCATCAAGGACGGCGATTTTCATCAGATCGTATTCCGTTCCCTCGTACGCGCCGCGGTACTCCAGGATCCGCTGGCTGCCAATGTTCGACGTCATAATCACGATGGTGTTCTTGAAGTCCACCGTGCGACCCTGTCCGTCAGTCAGCCGTCCGTCATCGAGGATCTGGAGCATGAGATTGAAGACATCGGCATGAGCCTTCTCGACCTCGTCGAAGAGGATCACCGAGTAAGGCCTGCGCCGGATCGCTTCGGTAAGCTGCCCGCCTTCCTCGTATCCGACGTAGCCCGGAGGCGCACCGATCAGCCGCGCCACCGTATGCTTCTCCTGATACTCGCTCATGTCGATGCGCACCATCGCGCGCTCGTCGTCGAACAGGAACTCCGCCAAGGCCCTTGCAAGCTCCGTCTTCCCGACGCCAGTCGGGCCCAGGAAGATAAAGCTGCCGATGGGCCGGTTCGGATCCTTCAGGCCCGAACGCGCACGGAGCACCGCTTCGGAGACGGCAGTAACCGCTTCGTCCTGTCCGATCACGCGGCGGTGCAACTCCTCTTCGAGGTGCGTCAGCTTCTGCAGCTCACCTTCGAGCAGCTTGGAAACCGGAATGTGAGTCCACCGGCTGACGACGTCGGCAATATCCTGCTCATCAACTTCTTCCTTCAACAGGCTGCCTTTCGACTGCCGCTCGGCGAGCCGCTGCTCCTCTGCCTTAATCTCGCGGTCAAGCTGAATCAGCTTTCCGTACTTGAGCTCGGCGGCCCGGTTCAGATCGTAGGAACGCTCCGCCTGCTCAATCTCGATGCGGGTCTGCTCAAGCTGCTCTCTCAGATCGCGCAGCCGCTGTACGGCCTGTTTCTCAGCCTGCCAGCGGGCCTGCAGTTCTCCGGCTTCGCCTTTCAATTGCTCGAGCTCCCGCTCCAGTTTGGCAAGCCGCTCCTTCGAGGCTTCGTCCGTTTCCTTCTTCAGCGCCTCCCGCTCGATTTCGAGCTGCATAATGCGCCTGGTCATCTCATCGACTTCAGCCGGCATCGAATCGATCTCGGTGCGCAGCTTTGCAGCAGCTTCGTCGACCAGGTCAATCGCCTTATCCGGAAGGAAGCGGTCGGAGATGTAGCGGTTCGAAAGTACGGCAGCCGCTACCAGCGCGGAGTCCTTGATCCGCACGCCGTGATGGACCTCATAACGCTCGCGCAATCCGCGGAGGATCGAGATGGTGTCCTCCACCGAAGGCTGATCGACCAGAACGGGCTGGAATCGCCGCTCAAGCGCCGCGTCCTTTTCGATATGTTTCCGATACTCATCGAGCGTCGTTGCGCCGATGCAGTGCAGTTCACCGCGGGCAAGCATCGGCTTCAGCAGGTTGCCCGCATCCATGGCCCCTTCCGCCTTCCCTGCCCCGACTACGGTATGCAGCTCGTCGATGAACAGCACGATCTGGCCCTCGGAGTGCTGAACCTCCTTCAGTACGGCCTTGAGACGCTCTTCGAACTCACCGCGGTACTTTGCGCCTGCAATCAGCGCGCCCATGTCGAGCGAGACCACCTTTTTGTCCCGCAGGCCGTCGGGAACGTCCCCACGCACGATCCGTTGTGCGAGTCCTTCAACGATTGCTGTCTTACCGACGCCCGGTTCTCCAATCAGAACCGGATTGTTCTTTGTCCGGCGCGACAGCACCTGGATCACGCGGCGGATCTCCTCATCGCGTCCGATTACGGGATCCAGCTTGCCTTGCGCCGCCAGCTCGGTCAGATCCCGCCCGTACTTCTTGAGAGCTTCGTACGTGGCCTCGGGATTCTGCGAGGTGACGCGCTGGCCTCCGCGGACTTCCTGGATCGCCTTGATCAGTCGCTCCCGGGTCAGCTTCATCTCCTTAAGAATCCGTCCGGTGGGCCCGCCATCCCCCAGCATGGCAAGCAAGAGGTGCTCGACAGAGATGTAATCATCCTTCAGCCGCTGCGCCTCGAGCTCCGCGTCTGTGAGCAGCCTCTGTAGACGCGGGGTGATGTAGATGTTCTCCGGGGTACCGGAAGGACCGGATACCTTCGGAAGCCGGCTTATTTCTTGCTCCAGGCGGCGGTGCAGATCCTCGAGGTCGATATCAGCTCTGGGAAGGATCGACTGGGCAAGGCCGTCCTGCTGCTCCAGGAGGGCGAGGAACAAGTGCTCAACGTCCACCTGTTGGTTGCCAGCGCGAATGGCACGCGACTGTGCAGCCTGAATGCCCTGCTGCGCCCGTTCGGTGAAGCGATTGATGTCCATCCTTTAGCGTCTCCTTATCAAGTATTATAAGCCAGGCAATATTAGGATGCCAGAGTCT
>JADGHK010000219.1 GCA_019686145.1 Bryobacteraceae bacterium
GTCGATGGCGGACGAATCCGGGAGACCTACCGCCAGCCGCTTCAGCTCTTCCGGAACCGCGGTAAGGGAAAGTTCATCGAGGTTTCGCGCGAAGTGCAATTGCTCTCGCTGCCGCCGCAGTCCGCGCGCGGAGGCTCGTATGCGGACTTCGATAACGATGGCGACCTCGATATTGTTGTCTCGGTCATGGAAGGTAAGCCTCAGCTCCTGGAGAATCGAAACGGCAATCGCGCCGGTAACTGGCTCCGGTTGCGGCTGGAGGGGACGCGGTCGAACCGGATGGGCGTAGGCGCCCGGGTGAAAGTGACGGCGCAGGGTCTGACACAATACAGCTCCGTCCGCGCTGGGGGCAGCTACCTCTCCTCCAACGATCCGCGCCTGCATTTCGGGCTCGGCCGGGCCACCGAGGCTGACATCGAGGTCACCTGGCCCAGCAGGAAGACGCAGAAACTGACGGCGGTCAAAGCGAATCAGGAGCTTCTGATCAGGGAGACGCCGTAGCGGGCGGGGAATCCCCTTTCCCTGCCCGCGCCGCTGTGATATGGTGCCTTGCACTTTCTAGGAGGCCCATGATCCGACTCCGAGACTTACTGCAAGACCGCGAATTGTTCTCGGTTCAGAGAACGCAATCCGTGGCGGATGTGGCTCGCAGTATGGCCGCCCTGAACGTCGGCGCAATCCTGGTCCTGTGCGAAAACACCCTCTCGGGCATCTTCAGCGAGCGCGATCTGATGACCAGGGTCGTGGTCGCCGGCCGCGATCCGGAAGCGACACGCGTCGATGACGTCATGACCACCGATCTTGCTACCATTCAAGAGGAGGCGACGGTGGAAGCCGCAATGGAGCTCATGCAGGAGAGGAAATGCCGCCATCTGCCTGTCATGCGGGGGTCCGACGTCGTAGGGTTGATCTCCATGCGCGACCTGATGAGCGTCGAGCTGGAACGCAAGACGGAAGAGATCCAGCAAATGCGGGCCTACATCGCCGGCAACTGTTGAGAACGGCGATCGTTGTCTTTGCGCACGGGTCGAGCGTTCCTTCCGCGAACGAAACGGTCCGTGTGATTGCGGCTCGCCTGGCCCGGGCGGGCGGCTACGATTACGTCGAACCAGCGTTCCTCGAGCAGTGTGCGCCGGACTTGCAGGAGGCTGTTCGCTCGCTCGTTGGGCGGGGCGCCACGCGAATCCTGATCATTCCCTACTTTCTGACGCTCGGAATCCACCTGCAGCGGGACCTTCCCCGCATCGTCGAAGAGCTCCGCGGCATCTATGACCATGTGAGAATTGATGTTACGCCTCCCCTCGACGGCCATCCCGCGCTGCTCGAAATTCTACTGGACCGCGCCGCCGAGGGCCTGGAAGGAAGGGGGATTTGAGCTCTGATCGCGAGGCTGATCGACTACAGGGACATCTGTCCGGGCGTACGTCATTTTGTTTTTGAAGCGCCCGAACTGGAGCGCCTTGATTTCATACCCGGACAGTTCGTATCGCTGTCCGAGGAGCTCGACGGGAAGAAGGTCACTCGCGCCTACTCCATCGCTTCCCCGCCCGACGGAAACCGCTTCGAGCTGTGCCTCAATCACGTGAAGGACGGGAAATTTTCGCCCTATCTCTTCTCCATGAAAACAGGCGACAGCGTCGAAATGAAGGGTCCTCTCGGCTACTTCGTGCCGCGCGATCCGCTGTCGGACTCGATCTTCGTCGCCACCGGTACGGGCATTGCCCCTTTCCGCGCGATGCTGCTCGATCCATCGCTGCTGAAGTCGCCCCATCAGTTTCACCTGCTGTTTGGAGCCCGTTACGGAGAGGGTCTCCTTTACCGGGAAGAGTTTGAGGAGCTGGAGCGGCGCCATCCCAACTTCCGCTTCATTCCAACGTTGACGCGTCCGCCGGAGGGGTGGAAGGGTCACACCGGACGGGTGCAGCCCGTGCTGATCGATCTGATCGGCGACCGTCGAGATATCGACGTGTACGTCTGCGGCCTGAAAGCCATGGTGGACGAAGTCCGCGGCATCCTGAAGGAGCTGGGTTTCGATCGCAAGCGGATTATCTACGAGAAGTACGACTAAGTCTGCTGCCGTTGCATTCCCCGCGTAGAACGGGGATCGAGACTAGCGGAGCTTGCGCAGCTCCACCCGCTCGTACACCTCCCGCGTTTGTTCCAGGCTTGCGAAGGTAAGTCCCGGGAGCTGTGCAGAGGCTGTTCCGGCTGCCACTCCCCAACGCACAGCATCAGGAAAGTCAGAGCCTCGTGTCAGAGCCCAGACGAGAGCGGCGGCAAGAGCATCGCCCGCGCCAATCGGTGAAACCGCATCCACTCTTGGTGGAACGGCCTCGACAATCTCGTCGTTTCCGTATGCGCCGATGGCGCCCCGGCTCCCTAATGACAGGACAACCGATTCCGCGCCCATGGCACGAATCCGGTCCGCGGCTTCTATGAAGTGGCTGCGGGTCACGAGAGCGCGGCTTAGCAGTCTCTCCGCTTCGTGCTGGTTTGGCGAGACGACCGTAGGATTGGCTTCAAGCCCTCGAAGCAAGGGTTCATCATCGGTGTCGACGAGTACCTTCACGCCGCGTTCCCGCGCCATGCAGATCAGCTTGGAGCAGAATTCCGCCGGCATGCCCGGGGGGAAGCTGCCGCAGATCATGAGCCAGGACGCCTCCGGGAGCTTTCGCGCCACGGCCTCTTCGAGGCGGGCCAGCTCGTCGCTCGCCACGGCAGGGCCTCGTTCGTTGAGCTTAATCGTCAGCCCCTGCTGATCTGAGATGGTGAGATTGGTCCGGATCTCGTTCTGGATTCGAACCAGCTCCACCGGGAAGCACAGCTTTCCCAGATACTCCTCGAAGCGGGCGCCCTTCTTGCCGCCGCTTACGGCAAGCGCGAGCGTCTTGCCGGAGAACGAGTGGATGACGTGCGACGCGTTAATTCCTCGTCCTCCCGCCGATTCGTGAGTAGAGAGAATGTAGCCGCGATCTTCGAATGCAAGATGGTCTGCCGTGACGTTCAGATCGATTGCGGGATTGACGGTCAGCGTGAGAATCAACCCCTTATTCTAATCACCCCTGGCGGGACGGCGTAAAGGGATTACCGGTGAATGGTACGCTGAAAAGTTGAACCGCCTTTCTTCGCATCAAAAAGCTTACATCGCGCTTACAGCCGTTTGCATCTTCTGGGGCACCACGTATGCCGGAATCCGGATGGCTCTGGAGTCCTTTCCGCCCCTCATTCTGATCTCAACACGCTTCCTGTTGTCCGGATCGATCCTGCTGGCTGTGTCGCTTCTGCGAGGCGGCAAAATGCCTCGCGGCGCGGAGCTGTGGAAGACAGCGCTTTACGGCCTGATGATTCTGGGCATCGGAAATAGCGCTCTCACTTTCGCCGAATTGTGGATTCCGAGCGGTCTTGCGGCGCTGTTCATTACGACATCGCCGTTCTGGATGGTCGGAATTGAGGCAGCGCTTCCCGGCGGCGAGAGGCTGCACGGGCCTACCGTCGCCGGAATGCTGGTGGGTTTTCTCGGAACTGCCCTTCTCGTCGGCCCCGACGCGTTCCATGAGGGAATGGGGAGCTCGGTTCTGAAGGGCTTTCTGGTTCTCCAGTTCGGGTGTGCGGGGTGGGCTCTGGGCTCAATTTTGCAGCGCAGGGAAGGATATAAGACCCACCCGTTTATCAGTGGAGCGATTCAGCAGATTGCGGCTGGAGCCGGCCTCCTGATCCCCGCCCTGCTGGCAAAATCCCAGCCGGTTGCCTGGAGCTGGCGCGGCACTGCCGCCTTCGTTTATCTCGTCATCTTCGGCTCCCTCATCGGATACAGTTCCTACGTGTACTCGCTGGCGCGATTGCCCGTCGCGGTCGTCTCAATCTACGGCTATGTGAATCCAGTAGTAGCTGTCTTTTTAGGGTGGCTAATCTACGCGGAACCGTTCGGGAAGCGGGAGATGCTGGCGATGCTTGTCATCTTCGCCGGAGTCGCAGTGGTGAAATGGACGACGGGCGGACCGGCTAGTCCTTCTCGAGCACCTTCGCGCCCAGCGCTCCGCCGACCGAAGCAACCGTCGTACCGACCAGGAAGCTGATCGCCATTCCGAAAAGAAAGAGGAAAACGAGCGTTCCCGGCTCTTCGAGCATGGAGATCATTTGCTCGACCGTCTCCGGCGGAAGCCCCTGGCGGCCCAACTGCTCCTTGTACTGCTCCAGCAGATTGACGCGCGAGGCGACCGTCAGCGTGCTGATGGTCGTCATGATCGTGCTGAAGACAAAGCTGAAGACGCCGACAATAAAGCCCAGCTTGGCGCCGCTCCTCATGGAAAGGACTTGACCGGTCCGCTTCGTGTACAGCCAGACGGCGAGAAACCCGGAAGCCGGAGTCAGGATCACGACCGCCAGGAGATAGAACGGCATTGAGCCGGTGAACGCGGCGAGCATGCTCCCGAAGAGCGCCAGGCTCGCGATCAGAAATCCGATGCGAACCGCAGCTATGTTCCTGAAGCTGATCTCCGGCGGGGGAGGCGGCACCACCGGCTGAGGTTGCACTGCTTCTACAACCACCGGTTCCGGCTCGGATTCGACTTCAAACTGAGGCTTGCCGCACTTATGGCAGAAGCGGGCAGCCTCCGGCAGCTTCGCTCCGCAAGTGCAGAATTCTCGCATAGTAATAGTGTCCTCCAGCATGAAAAGTGGAAGCAACCCTGGCGCAGCCTGCCCGGGGCTCCACCAGCAAAGGACCAGAACCCAGGTTCAAATTGTATTCCAGATCGCCCAAAATCTATGACGAATTGTCATGCACGCGCGATTGTTCCTGAGCGTCATGTGGATTGAACCTTTCGGGCATTTCAGGCCTAAGTGCTGGTAAGGAGGTGCAAGTGGAATGGTGACCAGGAAAACAATTGCGCTAACGCTGCTGCTCGCCGGGATCGCATCGAAAGCGACACTCGGACAGAACCATGATGGATTTCGGCTCAGCCGAGGACTCACTGATCACGCAGTGGACCCGAAGCTGGTCAGCGTGCGATCCGTGACCGTTACGGACCGCGGAACCACATTTCGCTTACTCAACCACTCGTCGTCACCCGTCCTGGCGGTTGCCCTGGTCTTTCAGCGCCTGGACTCGGCCGGGAAGCAAGTGGGCGACGGCCGCGTCCTTTACGATGCTCTTACCGTCCCACCCTTTGCCGCAAAACCGATTCCAGTTGGCGGCATGCAAGAGTACTTCCTCGGCACTCCGCCGGTGAGCCGCATTCAGGACACCATCCGCCCGTTCCTGACTGCCGTCGTATTGGAGGACGGGCGG
>JADGHK010000220.1 GCA_019686145.1 Bryobacteraceae bacterium
CCCGGAAGCTTTCAGAGAGCGCCCGCACGACATTCATGTCACGGTCAACGCCGATGTAGCGGCTGCACTTCGGTATGACCCATCGCGCAGTGTGGCCCAGTCCTGGAGCGAACTCCACTGCCACGTCGGAGGAGGTAATTCCGAGTCCGTCCAGCATCCGCCGCGTCAGTTCAACTCCGCCAGGCCGCAGCACCCGCTTCCCAAGCCGGGCGAGCACCCAGTGACCGGGCATCTTCGTCACGGATGGGCCGCCAACTTGTGCCTGCATGATGTCGGTTGCCATATGCCTGATTCTTTTTTATGGCTCCCCGCCCGCCGCGGCAGTGACTTTGGTCACAAACGAAACTTCCTGCGTTGTGACTTTTGTCATAGCTGCGCGCATTGCCTGTCCTTACTCTGAGACTGGAGTTGAAAAACTCTGGGACTGGAGTTGAAAACCATGCGAACGAAGCAAGAAGGTTCAGGGCTGTGGAAGCACGGACTACTCCTGACGATCCTTTTCGGTTTCACCGTCATGCTGGTCGGTGGCGCGTACATCTATAAGACCCGAGCCCCGATTCCAGAGCGCGTAACGGATCCATCTGGGCGGGTTCTGTTTACCCGGGAGGATATCGCAAAGGGGCAGGAGCTGTTTCGCAAGCGCAATCTTATGAACTATGGGTCCGTGCTGGGACACGGCGCCTATCTCGGACCGGACTATACGGCGGAGGCGCTGCACTGGATGACCGAGGCGATGCGCCACGAGCGGAGCGAGGGCAAGTATGAAACGCTCAGCGTGGGGCAGAAAGCCGCAATCGATGCAGAGATCGGCGTTGAATTAAAGCAAAACCGGTACAACCCGCAAACCGGAGATCTTACCTTCACGCCCGCTCAAGCGCGAGCCTGGGAGTCTGTCGCAGCCCGCTACGTAGAAGTGTTTAGCGCCGCCCGGCCGGAGCGCTCCCTGCAGCCTGGGTCGCTGCTGCCGGCAGGGGAAGGCGGCGGCAACGCGGAACTGAGCGCGGAAGCGGCACGGCAGATGGCTGCATTCGCAACCTGGACCGCCTGGCTCTCGGTTGCGAAGAGGCCCGAAGCGAACCACTCCTATACGAACAACTGGCCGTATGACCGCGCAGCCGGAAACACGGCTACGCCGGCCGCCATGCTCTGGTCAGGCGCAAGCGTCGCGCTGCTGTTGCTTGCGCTTGGCGCCATTTTGTACTTCTATCACCGCTATCAGCTTGCTCCGGTGGACATCGAAGGGGCCACTCTGCGGTTCGATGTCGGTTCGAGCCCGCTCACGCCATCGCAGCGGGCGACTGCCAAGTTTTTCGTAGTAGCGTTCCTCCTGTTTCTGGCCCAGACGCTTCTGGGCGGCAAGATGGCTCACGACTATGCGGATGGCACAAGCTTCTACGGCCTTCCCTTATCGGAGTGGCTGCCTTTTCAGATCGCGCGCGCCTGGCACCTGCAACTGGCCATTTTCTGGATCGCGACGGCCTGGCTTGGCATGGGAATCTTTATCGCCCCGCTGGTAAGCGGTCGCGAACCAAAGGGCCAGAAGCATCTGGTGAATGTCCTGTTCGGCGCACTGGTGGCCGTGGTCGTGGGAAGCCTGGCGGGCGAGTACCTGGCCTATAAGGGCCTTCTCGGACAGGCCTGGTGGTGGCTCGGGACGCAGGGATGGGAGTACCTTGAGCTCGGCCGTCTGTGGATGTACCTGCTGATCGGCGGCATGGGCATCTGGCTCTTCATCGTATTCCGAGGCTTGCGCGCCGCTCTGAAGGCCGAAAACGACCGCGGCGGTCTCACGCATCTGCTGTTCTACTCCGCGGTGGCAATACCGGTCTTCTACTGCTTTGCGCTGTTCATCGGCAGGAACAGCCACATCACGATGGCCGATTACTGGCGGTGGTGGCTCATCCATCTTTGGGTGGAAGGCATGTTTGAAGTGTTCGCAGTCGTCGTCATCGGATTCCTGATGGTGAGACTCGGACTGGTCACCGCTCAGTCGACGTTGCGTGCGATGTACTTTCAGCTAATGATTCTGCTCGGCAGCGGCATCATCGGCACCGGGCACCATTATTACTGGATCGGCGCTCCGGAAGCCTGGATGGCGCTGGGCAGCGTGTTCTCGGCACTCGAAGTGATTCCGCTGTCGCTGCTGATGGTGGAAGCTTACAGCCAGTACAAGGTCATCAAGGAAGGCGGCATCGACTTTCCGTACAAGGCTCCCTTCTGGTTCCTGGTTGCGACCGCGTTTTGGAATCTGTTTGGCGCCGGAGTATTAGGATTCCTGATCAATCTGCCGATTGTGAGCTACTACCAGCACGGTTCTTTCCTTACTGCTGCGCACGGACACGGCGCGCTGATGGGGGTCTACGGCATGCTGGCGCTCGCGCTGGCGACGTTCTCCCTTCGGAATATCGTGGAGCCGAGGCATTGGAAAGAAAAGTGGATCATGGCGGGGTTCTGGGGACTGAACGCCGGGCTGATGGGCATGGTCCTGCTCACGCTCGTGCCCGTCGGCGCTCTGCAGGCGATCGAATCCTTCCAGAACGGCTTCTGGTCGGCGCGGTCGTGGGAATTCTACCAGCAGCCGATCATCAACCGCCTGCTCTGGCTGCGGATGCTTCCCGATTCCGTCTTCATTCTGCTCGGTGTGCTGCCGATCGTTGCGGCGGGCGTCTGGGGGCTGCGCCATTTGCGAAAGGCAGATTACGGGGAGAAGGCAGACAGGCGCCAGACGGGAAAAAGCCCGGCTGCAATCCTCGCCAAATAGCGCCGCTCCTGGCCACGCTGACGAGACAGGGCGCCATCCTTTCCGGGTGGCGCCCTTGTCTTGTGTGATGCTACTGTTTCAGACAGGTCATGCTGACCCTCAGTGAGAAAGTGGCCGCGCTGCGCCGCACGGTCCTGTTCGGCGAGCTCGATCCGTCAGATTGCGAGGCCCTGGCGGCGCGGGCAGTCGAGTATCAGCTCAACCGCGGAGAGACGCTATTCCTCGCTGGCGAGCCGGCGGCGGGCCTTTATGTGATTGTGGAGGGATCGGTACGCGCCTACCGTGTCAACGCGGATGGCCGCGAACAGGTGATCCATGTGGAGCGCGCTGGCGCCACTTTAGCTGAGGTTCCCGTTTTCGACGGCGGTCCCTACCCCTCCTCCACGGCTGCGGAGGAGAGCTGTACGTTGCTGTTTATCCGCCGCGATGATGTGTTGCGGCTCTGCCTGGAGCGGCCGCGCATCAGCCTCGCGGCGCTTCGGCTGCTCGCCAGCAGAATGCGGAACTGCGCGGCGCTGATTGAGCGGCTCTCGCTGAGGGATGTCGACAGGCGCCTGGCCCAGCTCCTCCTCGACGAAGCATCAGATTACGGCAGGCGATCGGGCGACCAGATCGAATTTCAACTGGCTCTGACGCATCAGCAGATTGCGGCGCGGGTGGGCTCGGTGCGCGAAGTGGTATCGCGAGCCATCGCGCGCTTGCAGCAAGGGGGACTGATTAAGATGGACGGGCGCAAAGTGATCATCCCGAGCGAGGAAGCTCTGCGTAGTTACGCGTCCGAGTAGAATCGTTCCCTTAGTCGGGATGGAAAGCAAATGCGGCGCCATTCAAGCCTGATCCCGCTCTCCCATGAACACCAGCACGGTCTGGCTCTCTGCACGCTGACAGAGCGCGCCTTGAATGCCGACCCCAGCGCGGAAAACGTGTCCGCTCAGGCGGCGAGAATCGTCGAACAGTTCGAGCTCGAATTGCGCCGGCATTTTCATACCGAAGAGCAGATCGTATTCCCCGTCCTGTCCGGATTTACCGTGCTGCAGGATCTCGTTTCGGAGTTCATCGAAGAGCATCGCCGTATGAACGCGATTGTCGAGCGGCTCCGAAAGGAGAAGGAAGAAGCGCTGGTTCGAGAGTTCGCGGCGGTCCTTCGCGGGCATATTCGGAAAGAAGAAAGCCGGCTCTTCGAAGCTGCACAAGAGCTGCTTTCCGAGCAGGAACTCGAACGTCTGGGAGATGCCATCCGGCGCCACCTCCACTTGCTATAGCGGACGCATTCGGTTACGAGGGCCGCTTCATCCTGGGTCCTGACGGGCGGTGGCGCATGGGGAAATTTTTGATACGATGGCGGGGGTTAGAATTGGATCCGCCGAAATGATCCGGCCCTGTCACATGCTGGCTTCCCTGTTGATTGCTGGCGGCCTATCTGTGGCTTTGGCGGCGGCTCCGCAGCAGCCTGGCGCCATCGTCAGCCGCTATTGCGTATCCTGTCACAACAGCAAGCTGAAGACCGGCGGGCTTGCGCTCGATCCGTCGCAGGCGGCGGACCCGGGCCAAAACCCACAAATCTGGGAAAAGGTGGTCCGCAAGCTCCGCGGCCGCTTTATGCCCCCCGCAGGAGTTCCGCGACCCGATGAGGCAGCCTATGAGGCCGTTCTGGCTTCGCTTGAATCCGCTCTCGATCGCGCGGCTGCAAAGCCTCAACCGGGCAGGACCGATACTTTCCGGCGGCTCAATCGAACGGAATACCAGAACGCGATTCGCGACCTGCTCGCCGTGGAAGTGGACGCTTCTGCGCTTCTGCCGTCCGATGAGTCGAGCCACGGCTTCGATAACGTGACGGTCGGCAATCTCTCTCCCACGCTGCTGGAGCGTTATCTCAACGCGGCACAGAAGATCGCGCGGCTCGCGGTCGGCAGGCCCAGCCGTTCTCCGGGCGGCGACACCATCACGCTTCCTCCGGATCTGACGCAGGAGCAGCATTTCGAAGAGTTGCCGATCGGCACACGCGGAGGTCTGGCGATCCGCTACACCTTCCCACTGGACGCGGAGTACGACTTCAGCATACGGCTGGCGCGCGACCGCAACGAGCACGTCGAAGGACTGCGCGAGCCGCACGAAGTGGAACTGCTGTTGGATGGCGAGCGCATCCGTTTGTTCACCGTGAAGCCTCCACCCCCAGGCGCGGGTCACGACTTGGTGGACCGGGACCTCAAGGTGCGCATTCCGGTAAAGGCCGGTCCGCATGTGGTCGCGGCCACGTTTCCCAAGAGGCCAACGCTGCTCCTTGAAACGGAGCGCCAGCCCTACCAGGCGCACTTCAACATGGACCGCCACCCGCGCCTTCAGCCCGCGATCTACTCAATCTCAATCAACGGTCCTTACGATCCCAAAGGTCCGGGTGAGACGCCGAGCCGCAAGCGCATTTTCATCTGCACGCCGGCGAGCGAGAAGGACGAGGAAGCCTGCGCCAGCCGGATCTTCGCGAATCTGGCGCGCCGCGCCTACCGCCGCCCGGTGAC
>JADGHK010000221.1 GCA_019686145.1 Bryobacteraceae bacterium
CTTTGTAATGAGGGAGATTCTCCGCCCGCGCTCTTTCGAGAGCCGCTCCAGCATCTTCCGAGTTACTCCGTAGCGCCGCTCCGCCGGCTGATAGGGGTCGGTGGCAGTCCCGATGGCAATGCAATCCTTTCTGGGAATTTTGCTTAACTCCTGGCGAAAGCCCTCAGCCGACCACTGCTTGGCGTAGATCTTCTCCTCGAAGTCGCGGCCGTCGTGGAGTTCCATGAACTCGTGCGTGTAGCGGGCGTAGCAGTACTTGCACCCGAACTCGCAGCCGCGGTAGGGGTTGATGGTCCACTCAAACGGCATGCGGGGACTCGAACATCGGGTGATGAATTTCCTTGTAGGAAGCTCAAAGTACTGAACGCGGCGCTTCGCTTCGAGGAGCGGGCTTTCGGCGGCGAGTTTTGCGATGCCGACCAGTCCGGCAGGGGAAGACTTCGAGGGTAACACAGCGGCCTCGACTACCCCAATATTCGCCGTTTCTTCGCCTTCTTGTCAAGCCGCCTGTCACGCTATAGCACCACGCGATTGTCTCCCTCGCGCCGCGTCACTTTCTCCCGGTCGAGGTGCTCCAACAACGGGATCGCGTACTTACGCGAGACTCCGGTCCACTCCTTGAACAGCGCTACGTTGAAGCGCTCTCCCTTATGCTGCCGGAGCATCTTCTTGACGGCTTCGACCGCCGAAGAATGGTAGACCAGCTCCGGCCCGACCCGGATGAGCTTGCGGTCTTTTAGCAGGATTTGAAGTAAGGAGCGCGCTCTCGCCGCTTCCACTCCGCAGCGTGCAAGTACCTCCGCCGTAGGTGGGACAGCGAGTCCGGCCTCGAGAAAGGCTTTCTCGATCCTCTCGAGCGCCCGGGACTCGTCTTGCTGAAGGGCAAGACGATGGGTGGCAAGGCGGACGATATCCCCTTCAGCAATCATCGTTTTCGATCGCGAGAGCACTTCTTCGAGGAGGAAGGGCGGCGCTCCAGGAAGTTCGCGGCTTCGGAGCTCTTCGCGCGGCATGCCCGGCAGTAGCGGTTTCTGTTGATGAAAGCCTTTCAAAACCTCTTCCAGCCGCTTTACGAGCGCCTCGTAGCGAGAGCGGCTGAGCAGCCAGTCTGAAGGCTGGCCTAGCAGGAGCAGCCGGTGATCCGCGGCACTGCTCTCGATTTCCGGTCGCAGCAGCCCGGCTCGCGCAATCAGTTCGGCAACTCCCAATCCCCATTCCGTTTCGCCGACCAGAAGGGCAATCCGGTCAGCCGTGGAACCGTCAGCCAGGATGCTGAGCCGCTCAGGAGCTCCCTTCCGGACTCGGGCAGGCGGGTGGATGTCGAGCACACGACCTCCGCCGATCGTGATTACGGGAGAGAACATCCGCACGATAAAGCGGTCTCCGGGCAGCAGGAGGACGGGCTTCCGAAGCACGAACCGCACGAAGCCGCGGCTGCCGGGAAGGAGCGGCGAGTTGGCATTGAACAAGCGGACCTCCGCTTCAATCTCTGCTGTCCCTGCATGAAAGTGAACAGGCGCTCGATGTTTGAGCGGCTTCGCCGAAGGCAGCAGCTCAAACTCGCAGTCGATACGCTGTGTGGGTTGGAAGAGTCCGGGTTTGGTGAGGACCATGCCCCGGGACAAGTCCGTCGAATCAATGCCCGCGAGATTCACCGCGGTGCGCTGGCCCGCGACTGCGCGCTCAACCGGAGTGTTATGCACCTGCAGCCCACGCACACGAAGCCGTCTCCCTACAGGGTGAACCTCAACCTCCTCTTCAGCCGTTAGCGAGCCGGAGACCAGCGTCCCCGTCACGACAGTGCCGAAGCCTCGGAGGGAAAAAGACCGATCGATTGGAAGACGGAAGTGCCGGCTCGAATCTTTTGCGCGAACGGATCTGGCGATCTCAATCAGGCGGCGCCGCAGGTCGTCAAGTCCTGCCCCTGTCACACAGCTCACCGGCACAATGGGAGCATTCTCCAAAAACGAGCCTTTGACGAACTCCTCCGTCTCCAACCGCACGAGTTCCAGGATGTCCGGTTCAACCAGATCTGCCTTAGTGAGAACAACAATGCCCTTTTGAATTCCGAGGAGGCGGCAAATGTCGAAATGCTCTCGGGTCTGAGGCTTGATGCTTTCGTCAGCAGCGATGACGAACAGAACAAGGTCGATGCCGGCGATGCCCGCCAGCATGTTCTTCACGAACCGCTCGTGCCCCGGCACATCCACAAAACCAAGGCGGATTTCGGGAGTGAGATCCAGATGGGCAAATCCGATATCGATGGAGATTCCCCGGCGTTTCTCCTCTTCCAGTCGATCCGTGTCAATACCTGTTAACACTCGTACTAAGGCCGTCTTGCCATGATCGATGTGGCCTGCGGTACCGGCGATAATGAATGACATGGGGACGCTTCCCATCGTACTACTGGCCCTGTTCGGACTTGCGCAATCTACCAACCAGTCAGCGGCCACGCCTCCTGCGCCTCCCGAAACGCCGGAAACAGAAGTTGTACCCACGTTCCGCACGGGAGTGGCGCAGATAGCAATCGATGTACAGGTGTTAAATGGCAAGCAGGTTTTGACCGGTCTTACCGCCGCCGACTTTGTTGTGTACGACGAGGGCGTGCAGCAGCAGTTACTCGCATTCGGTCGCGAATCAGAGCCGATGCGCCTGCTCCTGCTGCTTGACGTAAGCGGTAGCATGCGGAAGCATCTCCAGCAAATGGCGCAGAGCGCAAAGCAGGCGCTCCGTCATCTTCGATCAGGCGATCGCGTGGGAGTAATGCTGTTCAGCCAGAAGACCAAGATTGGCGAGGATTTCACGGACGATCTGTCGCTGATCGAACGCCAGATTGAGCTGGCGGATTGGGATGAATCGCTCGGAAGCGGAACCGCGATCAACGCGGCGGTCATGAGCGCCGCGGACTATATGCGGGATTTTACTGTTCCCGGCGAACCGCCGCGCGGAGAAGAGCGGCGCGCCATACTGATTGTCACCGACAACCTGGGGATGAACTACCAGATCCCCGACAGCGCAGTCCTGCGCCGTCTCTTTGGCTTGGATATTGTCTTCAATGCGATCGTCGTGGGCAAAGGCAAGCGGCCGGTCCCGCCGCCTGACGGCGTATACACCAATCCGGACTTCACTCCCTCGGACGTGTTCCTTTTTGCGGAAGAGACGGGCGGAGAAGCCGTGAAAGCGGAACGAGCCGGCGAAACGTTTCGCGACGTAATGGAACGCATTCGGGCGCGCTACCGCTTAACATACCGCGTTCCGGAAGCTCCCGCCGGATCATTCCGCAGCGTCCGGGTCGATCTGTCGCCCGCAGCCCGGCAGCGTTTCCCGAACGCAACCGTGCGCCACCGCACGGGATATTACGTCCAATAATCAAAAACGACCCGACGGTAACCTTCGTTACACTGATATCAGCACACCTTAGTAGTTCTACAAGTAACTTACATTGGTCACTTTTCCCCTTGACTCAACACCTACTCGATCTTAATATCTCGCCAAGACGAAGCTCAATCGCTTCGATAAAGTCTCTACTTAGTGGGTGCGAGTCTTGAAGAAGCTACCTTTACTAATCGTGCTGTTGGTGTTTGTGATAGGCTCCTTCGGTCAGGAGTCACCCATTACTCTCCAGGATAATACACACATTCTCTATGAAGTATTCTTCGAAGCAGTAGTTGCGTGGGACAGGCGAGCGAACACAATATCTGGACCGGCTGCACATCGAGACGCGATTCGGGACCACATGCGCAAGGTCGCCGGGCTGAATACGGCACAGCACGAGTTTCTTAAGTCTGTTGCCTATTGGCTAACCCAGGCCCTGAATGAGAATAACCAAAAGGCCAATGCGATTCTGCAAGACAAGTCCGCAACTCGAGTGAACAGGCGCAACAGCTTGGACAAGCTTCGGTCAGAACGCTACAGCCTCGTGCATGCAGCACTTCAGAAGATGAGAGACCAACTCGGTCCGTTGCAGTTTCAGGAGTTTGACAGGCGTGTTAGGCAGCATATGCTGGAAAGGCTAAAAATCGGTCGTCTAGGCGCAGGGAAGCAAGCCGAGATAGGAGGTAAGGACTAATTTATGCGAAGAGCTTTATTCCTCAGCCTTTGCTTTCTAACAATATGGGGTAGCAGTCTCGAGTGTAGGGGCCAAGACTATTGGATCTATTACGGCGACGTGGTCGCGTACGCCAACGGCGCAGAGGCGTACACATTTGCGGTTGTCCCTTACGGCTGTATTCACAGAAGCGAACTCACTCTAGAAAGAGATGGCCAGCAATTTGAAAGTGGCGGTCCCACCCCGCCGTGCTATAACTTTGGTTCTCCAGTCCAACTTTGGGTCAGTGATTACGATTGTTTGCCCCCATACGTTTATTACAATGCGTACGGAGAGGTTGAAGGAGAATTACCTGATTACGGCTCGTTCTATGACTTCTTTTTTGACAACGCCACCACGCCGGGGCCCTCTGTCATAGTAAATTCCGCAAGCATTCCGAATGACAATGTTTTGGTAACGCTCAGTCCGTGTGGCGGCTACGGACCCCTCACCGTGACTGTCGAAGGTACTACGACGCACCAAATAGGTTACATCTACGCTTCCGGAGGAAGCCACAATTTCAACTTCAATATACCAGCGTTACCTAACGGGCAAGAATTCACTACCGTACGGGCGGTTTGGGAGCCGGGATCCTCGCCAGTCAGCGGCACACTGTCGTACCACTTCAAAGTCCTCGGTGATTATTTGAACACGCGTTATAACACCCCGACTGAATCCCATTGTTCGGGCAGCTTGGTTGAAATAGGAGCTACAACGGGTACGTGCAGCTTCGTTTCTGCTTGCACTTTCTCTAACTATATGGGGAAGGAACAATGGTGGAGCGAAGTATACGAAAATGGCAGCGGTGTTTCGGAAACGCAGGGTCTTGTCTCGCGTGAGTGGTTTTGTACTGGGCCGCCACGTCGTACTCGCAAAGTACCTTCGCTGTGTCCATACTGTGCGGGTATGAGTCTCATACCCGGCGCTACGGTGGCCGTGAAGCCAATGCATCCGGATGCGCCCTGTGGGGCTAGGCTTTACGTAGATGGAGTTGGTACCGTAACCGTTGCTGACACTGGTGGCGGTCTCGCTTTAGATCAGCTCGATCATTACGCCGGTTTCAGCGGGTGTAATCGAGCGGGCGGAACGATAGGAAGGCGCAAGGTGGTACGGATCTACTGATACAGGAGAGATTCTATGAGAGCGTGCACGCTATGGCTTCATCTGGTCC
>JADGHK010000222.1 GCA_019686145.1 Bryobacteraceae bacterium
TTGGTGGTGGCCGTCGCCTTCTTGCCGGGCAGTGCGGAAATTCCTTCCAGGACCCCGGGGAAAAGCCGCGTGCACTTGTGTCCCCGGGCCGGGTAAATCGTCCGGTACGTGCGGATCAGTTCGTCAATTTGCTCTGAAGTGTGGGTTGGAAAGAGGTCCTGGAAAAGGTCGATCAAGTGACGGCCGATGTAGCCGCGAAGGAATTCCTCTTCGCAGTCTGCGTGGGGCGTATCGGCAAGAACGGCCCTGATGGCTCCGCAGATGTCGGGCGCGGAGTCCAACAGGGTGCCGTCTACGTCGAACAGATAGACCGGAAATCGCGGGATCACGCAGGCTGAGGATTGTCTCCCTCGATCAGCGGAGGCGTAACCCGGCGGCCTTCCGGTCGCAGAATCTGCTGGCTCTTTCCGTCGTCGGTGTTTGACGGCGTCGGAGTGCGGAAATCCGGCAAGGGCTGGCCTTCGATCAGCATCTTCACTTCGGCTCCATCCAGCACTTCCCGTTCGAGAAGGGCTTCGGCGATGCGAACCATCGCGTCGTGATGCTTCTCAATGATCTCCAGAGCCCGCTGATAGCCCTCCGTCACCAGCTTGTGAACCTGCTGGTCGATCTGAATTGCCGTCGCTTCGCTGTAGTCGCGGTGCTGGGCGATCTCCCGGCCGAGGAAGATCTGTTCTTCCTTCTTGCCGAAGCTCATTGGCCCCAGCTCGCTCATGCCCCACTCGCAGACCATCTTGCGCGCCAGTTCCGTTGCGCGCTCGATGTCGTTGCCAGCGCCGGTGGTCACATGATTCATGTACTTCTCTTCCGCAATCCGGCCCGCCATAAGGATGGCAAGCTGGGCCCGGAGATAGTCGGCCGAGTAGCAATGCTTGTCGTCGATCGGCAGCTGCATCGTGATGCCGAGGGCCATTCCGCGAGGGATGATCGACACTTTGTGCAGCGGATCGGCGTGTTCGATGACAGCCGCGACCAGGGCGTGCCCGGCTTCGTGGTACGCGGTGTTCCGCTTCTCCTCCTCGGAGATGATCATGGACTTCCGCTCGACCCCCATCATCACCTTATCCTTCGCCACTTCAAAGTCGTACATCGTTACGACTTTGCGATTCTGGCGGGCTGCCACCAGAGCCGCCTCGTTGACGAGGTTGGCGAGATCGGCGCCGGCAAATCCCGGAGTGCCGCGCGCGAGCACCATCAGGTCCACGTCGTCGGCCAAAGGCGTCTTCTTGGTGTGAACCCGGAGGATCTGCTCCCGTCCCTTGACGTCCGGACGGCCGACAACCACACGCCGGTCAAACCGGCCAGGACGCAGCAGCGCGGGATCCAGAACGTCGGGCCGGTTGGTTGCGGCAACCAGGATAACGCCTTCGTTCGATTCGAAGCCGTCCATCTCCACCAGGAGCTGGTTCAGCGTCTGCTCACGCTCATCGTGCCCGCCACCGAGCCCGGCGCCCCGGTGGCGCCCGACCGCGTCGATCTCATCGATGAAGATGATGCACGGCGCGTTCTTCTTCCCCTGCTCAAACAGGTCGCGGACCCGGCTGGCGCCGACGCCAACGAACATCTCGACGAAGTCCGAACCCGAAATCGAGAAGAACGGAACATTGGCTTCGCCGGCGATGGCTCGGGCAAGGAGAGTTTTCCCGGTTCCGGGAGGTCCGATGAGCAGAACGCCCTTCGGGATCCGGCCGCCAAGTTTCTGGAACTTCTGGGGCTCACGCAGAAACTCGATGATCTCCTGCAGCTCTTCTTTGGCCTCCTCCACGCCCGCGACGTCCTTGAATGTCACCTTCTTTTGCTGAGACGAATGCATTCGGGCGCGGCTCTTGCCAAAGCTCAGAGCCTTGTTCCCCCCGCTCTGCATCTGGCGCATCATGAAGATCCAGAACGCCATCAGGAGGATGATCGGGAGACCGTTGACCAACATCGAGACCCAGTTCCCGGTACTGGCCTCCTTGTAGGTCATGTTCACGCCCTTCTGGCGCAGCAAGGTCACCAACTCGGGGTAATTGCGGGGTATTTGCGTGTGGATCGCCGTACCGTCGTCCTTGAGAATGCCGCGAAGATCCGTCTCCGCAATCGTTACGGACTTAACCCGACCGGACTCTACGTGGTCCAGAAACTGGGTGAACGTGATATTGTGCTCTGCCTTACCCTTGCTGGCGCGGACAACCGTCCACAGCAAGACGGCAACACAGATGGCAACCACCCAGAAGATAGCTGTCTTTACATTCGAATTCATTACATCTCCCTGCCGACTCCGTCGGGCCGCTCCGGCTGGAACGTAAGATCCGCCTGTCTATACAGACGTCTGCTATTGGCGTTTTGATTCATTGAGGATCCGGAAGAAAGCGAACGCGCAGAAGCGATCGGGTTGACAATGTGGCAGCGAACTCGTCGTCCGGTCCGAATTGACGGACCCATACGATCCGGTCCCCAGCCACAATGACTGGCCAATGCCTGCGGTCCCAGAGGGGGATTTTCGCCTCCTGAAAGAGAGTTTTCACCTTCTCTCGGCCCGATCGACCTCGTGGACGGTACTGATCGCCTGGCCGCCAGTTGCGGAGCGTTAGAGGTCCGGCGACTCGATCCCAATCTAAGTCAGTCTCTTGCTTATTATAGCCCCAAACCCCCGGCGACTGCGCGAAACCTTCGCCAGTTGCTGGATTTTCGTCCGTGTCCCGGACACCTTCCCGTCCCACCGGCAGGAGTTCAAGGATGATGCTCCCGCCGGGAACTGCCGCCTGCCCGGGTACGGTCAGCGGCGCTTCATAGTCGCGCGGGCGGCCGGCGTCAAAGCCCGGAGGGGCAAGCCGGATCCAGTCGAATGAGCGGAACGCATCGACACCGGGAATCATCAGCCGCCCCGCGCCCTCCGGTTGCCGGGCCAGGGCAAGCAACTGCTCGACGTGAGCGAGCTCGATCTGCCGTAAGTCGCCCCGGACGGCTTCGATTGCCATGCGCAGCAGGCGTTTGGCGACGGCCCTGCTCTCCGGCAAGTCGCTGCAGCGAAACAGGACGAGCGGGCCCCTTCGGATCAGCACTTTCGGACCGAGCTTGGCCAGTTCGGCGGTCCAGTATTCCTCGTCTTCCTGAGCGAGCTCCGCCATCCTGGCAAGCGCTGAGACCAGGTTCGGGTTGTAATCGCGCGTCAGGGCGGGGAGCAGGTCGTGACGGATTCGGTTGCGAACGAAAGTGCGGTCCACGTTGGTGCGGTCCTCGCGCCAGGATTGTCCTCGGTCCTGCAGATACCGTTCCACATCGCTCCGGTCAACGCGGAGCAGCGGTCTTGCTAAGCCGTCCAATGTAATCGGCCGGATCCCCGCCAGACCTGTAGGCCCTGAGCCTCGCAAGAGGCGAAAAAGAACCGTTTCGGCTTGATCGGAGAGGGTGTGTCCTGTGGCGATCCGGTCCAGTCCTAACTCCCTCCGGCAGTCCTGAAAGAAACGGGACCGAAGCCGCCGGGCGGCCTGCTCCAGGTTGTCCCCGGTTTCCGCGCTCACGCGGGCGGCATCGACGCTTCGCTCCCGGTAAGGGAGACCCAGAGATTCGGCGAGATCCCTGACAAAGCGAGCGTCGGCGTCGGACTCTTCGCCTCGCAGTTGATGATTCAAGTGGAGCACAACAAGGTGTAGATTCCACCGCGGAGCCAGCTCCCGAAGCACGTGCAGGAGGCACACTGAATCTGCACCGCCTGAAACGGCGACGCCCACGCGGGATCCGGTTGCGAACATGTTATAACGAAGGGTGATTTCGACAACGCGATCGAGCAAGTCCGGCTCCGACATATACATTGTAAGTCTCGATGTAGGCACCTCCTCGGTGCGCACGCTGCTTTTCGACGGCAAGGGGCAGCACTGCGCCGGGTTTGGAGCACAACTGCCTTACCGCGTCACTACGACTTTCGACGGCGGGGTGGAGGTGGACGGAGATGAACTCCTCGGCCTTGCTGCGGAAGCGCTGTCCATAATCCATCAGCAGATGCAGGAGGCGCGGCGGAGAGCATCGGCGGTGGCCTTCTGCGCCTTCTGGCACAGTTTCCTCGGCGTGGATGCGCAAGGCAGGCCGACGGTGCCCATCATTCACCTGTTCGATACGCGCAGCTCGGAGCAGGTGAAGCGGCTCAGGCGGCTTGTGGACGCAGATGCCGTCCATGCGCGGACCGGCTGTGTGCTCCACACCAGCTACTGGCCGGCCAAGCTGCTCTGGCTCGCCGAAACTCATCCCGAACAGGTCCGGTCGACCGCGGCCTGGCTGTCTTTCGGCGAGTACCTCTTCCTCAAACTCTTCGGCAAGGCTGTCAACTCGACATCCATGGCCTCGGGCTCCGGCATCTGGAACCAGAATCGGAACGACTACGACGAGGAGATGCTGTCGATACTGCCCGTTGACCGGTCTCAGCTTGCTGATGTCAACGAAATGGATCAGGCGATGACGGAGCTTCTCCCGGAGTATGCAGCGCGATGGCCCGCCTTTCAACATATCCCGTGGTTCCCGGCGCTGGGCGATGGCGCTTGCAACAACATCGGGAGCGGCTGCATCACGCCGAAGCGTTTCTCGTTGATGGTTGGCACCAGCGGGGCAATGCGCGCGGTCGCCGAGCAGGCGCAAATTGAAATCCCCAAAGGCCTATGGTGCTACCGGGTCGACCGGAGGCGGTTTGTGCTGGGCGGAGCTCTTTCCAACGGCGGAGAGGTGTTTGCCTGGATGAAGCGGACGCTGGCCCTGCCCGCGGAAGACCAGTTGGAGGAGCAGATTGCGGCAATGCGGCCGGGTGAGCACGGCCTCACCGTTCTTCCCCTCTTTGCGGGCGAACGATCGACGGGGTGGCGCCCCGAAGCCCGCGCCGCCATCACCGGAATGGGCCTTCACACCGGTCCCGTCCACATCGTTCGCGCCGCCCTGGAATCCGTCGCGCTGCGGTTCCGCCAGCTCTATCTGGCGCTCAGGGAAGGGATGGGAGAACCCGAGGACGTGGTTGCCAGCGGAGGAGCGCTTCTGCGCTCGCGGGTCTGGACCCAAATGATGGCCGATGCCCTGGGCCGCCCCGTCCTGGTCTGCTGCGAGCCGGAAGCAACGAGCCGAGGCGCCGCTCTGCTTGCTCTGGAGCGCATCGGCGCGATCGCCGATATTCGCGATCTGCCAGCAAAAACGGGCGAAGTCTTCCAGTGCAATCCGGAGCACCGCTCTGCATACGACGATCTTCTGGCCAATCAGCAGCGCTTATACCGAAAGCTTTTTGAGGAGAATTGATACC
>JADGHK010000223.1 GCA_019686145.1 Bryobacteraceae bacterium
CCATTTCGTGGCGTTGACCGGGAAGCTGCCGGAGGCGGACGTACGGTCGGAAGTGCTGCGGGCTTTCGCGGAGTGGGCCAAGCATGTGCAGATTCGCTTCGTGGAGAGGAATAAGCCTAACTCAGGCCGGGCCGTCGACATCCTCTTTGGCTCTCGCAATCACGGCGATGACTATCCATTCGACGGCATCGGCGGAGTCCTGGCGCATACCTTCTATCCGGCCCCGCCCAATCCTGAATCGATTGCCGGCGACCTGCACTTCGACGCTGACGAAGACTGGAACATCGGCGCCAATGTCGATCTCTTCACTGTTGCACTGCACGAGATCGGGCATGCGCTTGGCCTCGGGCATGCGGATACACCGGGCAGCGTGATGTACCCCTTCTACCAAGAGGGCGCGGTACTGACGCCGGAAGACATTGCAGCCGTCCAGGATCTGTACGCGGCTCGCGAAGTGGAACCCGGCGACGACGATCCGCGGGAGGATCCCGGCGATGACGAACCGGGAGGGGAACCCGATGATGAGCCGCAGGACGAGCCCGAGCCGATTCAGCTGAGCGTGACGCAGCCTGCAGGCTCCTCCACGACGACGCGCAACTCCTACATTCCGGTGTCCGGCGTTGTCTCCGGAGGATCGGGCATCATTCGCGTCTCATGGGTCAGCGACCGGCTGGGTTCCGGGTTCATCGACGTTCCTCCTGGCACGGGCGTTCGCGAGTGGAGCTTCGACGCCGTACCGCTTCAGCTTGGCGAGAATCGCCTGACAATCACTGCTTTGGATCAAAAAGGCGTGATCGCCTCGCTGATTCTATCCGTGAATCGGGAAGCGAAGGAGACGCCGCCGCCCCCGCCGCAGCAGCCATCGATTCAGATCTATGGATACTCGGGCGGGACGTTCCGTACAGCCGCGGCGACCATCGAGCTGAGGGGTTCCGCTTTCCATCCGGCTGGCATCTCTCGTGTCCGGTGGGAGAATTCGCGAGGAGGGTCCGGGGAAGCTACAGGAAAAGCGGAATGGAGCACGGGAGCGATCAGGCTGCAGCCGGGCATAAATGTCCTGACCGTGACCGCCTGGTCTCTGGCCGGAACGTCGGCTTCGCGATCTCTGTCCGTCGAGTACGCGCCCGGACAGCTCGATACTACCGCGCCGACGCTTATCATCACCTCTCCTGGCGCCACGAACGTGGCTACTTCGGCCGCTACGATTTCAATCCGCGGGCTGGCGCGGGATGACACCGGTGTGACCGAGGTTTCATGGTCCGTATCGACGGGCGCGACGGGGGTGGCCGAAGGCACAGACTTCTGGGGTCCGGTGGAAGTTCCCCTCGTCGTCGGCACGAATGTGATAACGATCCGCGCCTCCGATGCGGCGGGTAACCGTGCCTGGCGTACTTTGCACGTTACGAGGCGGCGGTAGGCCTTGATGAGGCTTCTGCGGGGAGGCCTCCCTGCGGCCGGGCAGACTTGCTCCACCCGGGTCTGCCCGGTTTTTGTTAGCTGAAGAGCTTCTCGAGTTTGGATCCCGCGCGTACGATTGTCTGACTGCGCTCGGGACCCGTCGAAACGCAGCCTACCTCGACCTGCGAGCGGCTCTCGAGGAAGTCCACGTATCGCTTGGCTTCGTCTGGCAGGTCTTCATAACGCGTCGTGCCCTTCGTCGGCTTGCGCCAGCCGGGCAGCGTCTCGTATACAGCCTCCATCGACTCCATCGCAGCGCGGGTAGCCGGCATTTCATCCGTTTCTACGCCGCCGATCTTGTAGCGCACGCAAACGGGAATGTCGCTGAGCTCGTCGAGAACGTCGAGCTTGGTGATGATGAGCGAGTCGAAGCCGTTGACAGTTGCCGTGTAGCGCAGCAGGGGAACGTCGAACCAGCCGCAGCGCCTGGGCCGTCCGGTTACGGATCCGAACTCGTTGCCAGCCCTCCGGATGGCATCTCCCGCCGCGCCGTGCGCCTCCGAGGGGAAGGGCCCGCCGCCAACTCGGGTAATGTACGCCTTCGAGACCCCCACGATGCCGTCGATTCGCGTCGGCGGCACCCCGGTGCCTGTGCACGCTCCTCCGGCGGCCGCGCTTGAGGATGTGACGAAAGGATACGTTCCGTGGTCGATATCGAGCATCGTCCCCTGGGCGCCTTCAAACAGGACTCTCTTTCCGGCCGAGATCGCGTCGTTCAGGAGTCTGGCGGTATCGCAGACCATGGGGCGCAGCCGGTCTGCGAGCATCCGGTATTGCTGACAAATGCCCGCGAAGTCGATCTCCGATTCAATGCCGAATGCGCGGGCCAGCGTCTGCTTGTCCTCTGCAATGTAGCGATACAGCGTACGGAATGTGGGCTCGTCGAGCAATTCAGCGATGCGAATGCCGCGGCGTCCGACCTTATCTTCGTAGCAGGGACCGATCCCGCGGGATGTCGTGCCGATCGCTTCTCGATCCTTCCGGTTTTCGGAGATGTTTTCGAGAACCCGGTGAAACGGGAAGATGACATGCGCGCGGTTGCTGATCGAGAGCTGGCTCTTCACATCGATGCCCATCTTCTCCAGCATGTCCATTTCTTCCACCAGGGCTGCTGGATCGACAACGACGCCATTTCCGATGACGGCTCGAACGCCGGGACGTAAGATTCCACTGGGAATCAGCTTGAGGATGAACTTCTTATCCCCAACCTGGACAGTGTGGCCTGCATTATGTCCACCCTGATATCTCGCGACAATGTCGAAGCGATCCGAGAAAAGGTCAACGATCTTGCCTTTTCCTTCATCACCCCATTGCGCGCCCAGCACGATCACATTGCTCATGTCCGACGTTTCCGAAAATCCTTATCTGAGACCAAAACTCTCAATTATACCGTACTGCTGCGGATTCCTCATAAAACATAAGTCCTCCCCGATGTTCCGCCCGCAGCGTGGTTCCGCGGGCCGGAGAATACGGATAGTCGCGCCGCAGCAGCGTCTCCGCTGCGGGACTGTGCGAGTGTTGTCAGCCAGAGTTCTGCTGGGTATAGCCACGATCATCGCGCGAGCATATACTGTGCCGCATGAAAATGCGAGGGCTGGGAATAAGCTCGCTTCTGCTCTGGGCGCTGCCCGTATCCGGCGCTGACTGGCCGCAGTGGCGAGGGCCTGGGAGCCAGGGAGTCTCCACGGAAACAGGCCTGCCGGCGCATTGGGGGCCGGAGAAGAATGTCGCTTGGAAAGCGCTTCTTGCCGGAACGGGAGCTTCTTCGCCCATCGTTGTTGGTGACTTGGTCATCGTGACCTCGCAACTTGGGGCTTATGCGACAGCCAGCGGGAATGATCCAAGGCTTGCGCGCGACGATCGGTCCTTGGCCCAGCGCGAAAACGCAATCAGCCATGCTGAAAGTCCGGACGGCAAGGTGTATCTGGTTGTCGAGGCGTTCCGTACCTCCGATGGCAAGCGGGTCTGGCAGTACAGGACGGTGGCGTCCGGCGAGCGCCCCGACGTTCATGAGAAGCACAACCTGGCGACTCCGACTCCGGTTTCGGACCGGAAGCGCGTCTATGCGTGGTTTGGAAACGGGCAGGTGGTTGCGCTGGACATGAACGGCCGCGAGGTCTGGAAGCGGCGCCTCGACCAGGAGTACGGTTCGTTCCTGAACCAGTGGGGGCACGGCAGCTCTCCTGCGCTCTATAAGGATCTGCTCATTCTGCTCTGTGATCACCGCCCGGTGTCATACCTGCTGGCGCTCGACGCTTCGACTGGCAGGCAGCGTTGGAAAGCGGATCGCGGCAGCGGCCGGGTATCGCATAGCACCCCGGTCGTGGTCACCGGACCTCGCGGGGACGAGCTCATCATTAATTCCAGTGAACGCATCGATGCCTACGATCCTTCGAGCGGGCGCTTGTTATGGTACGCGGGAAGCGAGCGGCAGACGCCGATCCCATCGCCGGTTTTTCATGACGGGACCATTTACTTGAGCCGCGGGTACCGGAACAGCGACATACTCGCGCTTCGCCCGGGCGGGCGGGGCGATGTCACGTCGACGCACTTGCGCTGGCGCATGCCGAGCGGGGGATCCTACGTGCCCTCGATTTTGCAGTACGGAGGCCTGCTCTACATGACGAATGAGGTTGGCGTTGTGACGTGCGCTGCGGCGGAGACGGGGACTCCTGTCTGGAGAGCAAGGCTCGGCGGCATCTTCTTCGCTTCGCCCGTCGCCGGTGACGGCAAGGTGTACCTGCTGAGCGAGACCGGGGAGATGTATGTACTGCGCGCCGGACGGAAGGCGGAGGTGCTGGCCAGGAACGATCTCGGTGAGCGGTTCCTGGCTTCGCCAGCGATTTCGAACGGGCGCATTTTCTTGCGAGGGGATCGAACGCTATTCGCAATCGGGGACACGCGCGATCGGCCGTGAAGGAGAAGCAGGGCGCGGGGCCGCTGCCGGCTTTGCAGTGATGCGGATTTGTAGAGCTTCTCGATCTCAGGAAAGCAGGTCGACTACCTTGTGGATCAGGAAGCTGATCACGAATGCCACAACTGCCGCTGCCAACACGGCGATGAGGAGCCGTCTGTCGTTCAAGTATGGTCTGTCCTCCTGGTATTTTTCCAGAGGCCGCTGAAGAAGCGTTTCGGCTGGGAAAACAGTAGCTACCGGAAAGGCAGTTTGTCAGTTCCGTGTTTCGATTGGTCCTGGTGCGTTTTCGCGTGTGGGACCTTCCTCAACAGCGCCCCTGTGTCTTACTTCTGTTTACCAGGACGTGTTGCAACGGTGGCTTCCGACAACGTTGTCAACGCGCCCGTTTCGACTGCTTGGCGATTCACGCCGGTCTTTGAGCGCGCGTGCCGCCGCGGGCACTTCTCAATCCCTTCTTTATCAGGGCTCCGTTCTAACTTTGGCGCGCTGGAGGGCCTTCCGGCGCCACAGCCGTCTCAATCCCTTCTTTATCAGGGCTCCGTTCTAACACGGCGCTAAGTTATCATGGGCGGACCATTCAGTCTCAATCCCTTCTTTATCAGGGCTCCGTTCTAACGTATTGGGAGGGACAATATGGAACTCGTGAACCGCCTCAATCCCTTCTTTATCAGGGCTCCGTTCTAACTGCGATGGCCATTGGGCTGCATGGCATCCCGTCTCCGTCTCAATCCCTTCTTTCTCAGGGCTCCGTTCTAACATCGCGGCAGACAAAGACCTACCCTGCCCCCTCTGGTCTCAATCCCTTCTTTATCAGGGCTCCGTTCTAACGGCGGCGACAAGATTAAGGTCTACTGCATACACGC
>JADGHK010000224.1 GCA_019686145.1 Bryobacteraceae bacterium
AACTGTATGAGACGCTGAAGCAAAGCGTTGGAGTTACGGGTGTTGCGCGGTCGAAGGATGAGGTGGGGCCGCTTGCAGCAGCGGGCGAAGATCCCAGAGGGCGCTACAAGCGGCCAGGAATGAAGCTCAAGCCATTGCCGCCATCTGCGGCGCGGATTGCTGCGCCGGCGGCGGCTGGAAGCGGACGCTCACCAGTTTCGACACGCCCGGCTCCTGCATGGTGACGCCATACATCGCTTGCGCAGCTTCCATCGTCCGCTTCGCGTGCGTGATGACGATGAACTGCGTCTGAGATGACATCTCCTTGAGCAGGCGGGTCAGGCGCTCGATGTTGGGTTCATCGAGCGGCGCATCCACCTCATCCAGAATGCAGAACGGACTTGGCTGATACTTGAAGATCGCCATGAGGAGCGCCACGGCGGTCAGCGCCTTTTCTCCGCCGGATAGCAGCAGAACATTCTGAAGCTTCTTTCCGGGAGGGGAAGCCACGATATCAATGCCCGAATCGCCGCTCTCCGAATCTGTCAGGCGCATCTCGCCCAGACCACCGCCGAACAGTGTCCGGAACATCTGACGGAAGTTCTCGTTGATGGCAGCAAAAGCCTCCGAGAAGCGCTTGCGGGACTCGGCATCGATCTCCTGAATGGCCTTCTCGGTATCGCGGATCGAATCCAGCAGATCCTGCCGCTGGGCGTTCAGGAAGTCGTAGCGCTGCTGCGCTTCCTGGAACTCTTCGAGCGCCTGTGGATTGACCGGACCGAGCGCCTCGATGCGCGATCGTACCTCCTGACAGCGCTTCTCAGCCTCGGCGAGCGCCTCATCGTCGAGGACCGTCTCTTCTCCAGCCGCAAGCTCTTCAAGCGAGGCATTCAGATCCTTGCGGGCGGTCTCATCCAGGAACTTCAGCTCGCTTTGCAGGCGCACAAGCGACAGCTCGACCTGCGACCGCTTCTCTTGCGCCTCCTGCGCGGCGGTGCGCATCTGCTTCAAAGCTTCGTCGAGCGACATCAGCGCGGACCGCACGCTTCCTTCCTGCGCCGCCATCCGGTTGACGTTCTGATCAAGCTGAAGGATCTGTTCCGAAAGCACGTTCGAGCGTTGGTCGAGCTCGACGTTATCGGCAAGAAGCCTGGCGCGCTCAGCGCCCATGCGCTCCATCGCCGCAGCGATCTCCTGCTTTCGCGCCGCCACTTCGCGCAACTGCTGCTCGAGCCGCGTACGGGCGTTCTGCTCCGCGCGCCGCCGCTCCTCGAAGCCGGCCAGATCCACACGGAGCGCGGAGTGTTCCTCGCTGATCCGCGCCGCCTCGGCCTGCAGCTCGCTCACTTCCTTGCGGACTGCTTCAAGCGATTGTTCCTGTTCCGCTCTGGCTCTCTCTTTCTCGTCGACAAGGAGGCTCGTTTCGGTTCGCTTCTGGCGGGACCGCTCCATCTCGCGTTCGAGCCGCTGCAGTTCCAGGCGAGCGACCGAAAGCCGTTGGTTGTTCCGCGCCGCCTCTTCCGAGAGCTTCCGCATCTCATGATCCAGCGCGACCGCCTCCTTCTCCTGCGACTGCTGCTGTCCCCGCAGGACTTCCAGCTCCTCGCTCAAGGCGGCAATTTCCCGCTCGAGCTCTTCGAGCAGATTCGTGCTTCGGTTCAGCGCTTCCGTCTTGCTTTTGAGATGCTGTATCAGCTCGCGCAATTCGCGCTTCAATGCAAGGGGACCGGCGCCGGTTTTCTTTCCGCCGCTCACTGCCCGGCCGTGATAGCACACGCCATCGGGCAGAAGAAAGTACAGGTCGGGATATTGGGCGGCGAGTTTCCGCGCCGTCTCCCGTTCCTCGACCAGGAAGCAGCGCGCGAGACGGGGCAGGATCTGCGCGGGAGCGTTGGTGAGCCCGTTCGTCAGCCGGAGGACATCGCTCAGCCGCGAAACAACGCCGGTCTCCGGTCCGATGGCCGGTTCTGCCGGCGTGCTGCTTTCTGCGGGCGCCGCGTCGCCTTCTGCCGCTGGTTCCACCAGGAATGTGGCGCGGCCATCGAGGTCGCTGCGCAGCAGGTCGATGCCGCGCTCGGCCTGAGCCCAATCCTTCACGACGACGTACTCGAGTTCGTCGTGCAGGAACTCTTCCGTGGCCTTTTCAAACGGAGTGTCGCCGGCTTCCACGAAGTCCGCCAGGACGCCGACGGGGCGCAGGTCCTGAGCGCGCCCCTTCTCGATCGCAGTGAAGAGACGCTTGACGGACTCCGTCGTGTAGGAGCGGTGGGAAATGATCTCTTCGAGCGAATCCTTGCGGGCTTTAAGCCGGGAGACTTCGCCGCGCAACTGCTCTACCTGCCTGCGCGTCTCTACCGCTTTCGTCTTGCGTACCGATAATTCCTCTTCAATGCCCTTGCGGCGCTCCGACAGGGACTCGAGCTGCATCTGCCGCGACGTCAGCTTTTCGGAGATCTCAGCGCGGGCCTTTTCTACGCGTTCCAGCTCCGCCTGCGCGGTTTCCTCCTCGCGCTTCACGCGAGCCGTTTCGCGATCCAAAGATGCCAGATACGCGTCCACCTGGGCGAGCTGATTCTTCAGCGCCGAAGCTTCGCCGAGCAGCCGGAGCACCTGCTGGCGGGTTGCTTCCGTGCCGCGCTCGCGCTCGCGGAGGCGGTTCTGAAGGACCTCGCGCTCTTCGTTCTTCGCTGCAAGTTTGCGCCGCGCCTCCTCGGTCTGTAACTCCAGCTCCTGGAGCCGCTGACCGTGCGCTTCGAGCTCCAGGGTCATCTGCTCGCGGCGCCGCTCCAGCTCCTGCGTCTCGCCCGCACCCTGCTCGAGGCGCTGCTCCAGTGAGGCCACCTGCCGCGACTGCGACTCCAGGCGGCCTTTCGTACGCTCAGCCTCCACTCGCAGTTCCGCCAGCTTCCGCCTCTCTTCGGTCAGCTCCGCCTCCGTGCGGTAAACCTGCTCCTGGAGCTTGGCCTGTTCCTGTTCCTTTGCGGCGACCTCGGCGGAAAGCTTCTGGAGGTTCGAGGTAGCCAGATTGAGTTCAATGGCTGTCTTGGCCGCTTCGCGCTCCAGAATCCGGAATCGCCCGGTCAGCGCGCGCCGGAGCTGCGCGGTAAGTTCCGCCTTCAGCTCCTCGTAGCGTTTTGCCTTTGCAGCCTGGCGCTTCAGCGAGTTCACCTGGCGGCTGACTTCCTCCAGGATGTCGAAGACGCGCGTCAAATTCTGTTTTGCGCCTTCCAGCTTGGCTTCGGCCAGGCGGCGCTTGGTCTTGAACCGGGTGATGCCGGCCGCCTCCTCAATGACAGCCCGGCGGTCTTGGGGCTTCGAGCTAAGGATTTGCCCGATGCGGCCCTGCTCGATGATGGCGTAGGACTCCGGGCCCAGCCCGGTACCCATGAAGATGTCCTGGATATCGCGCAGGCGGGCCTGCTTGCCGTCAATGAGGTATTCGCTCTCGCCCGAACGGAACAGCCGCCGCGTGATCGTGATCTCACGAGGCTTGGTCTTGCTGCCGTTTCCGTTGCTCTCCCCGTCTGTTGCTTCCTGCGCCTCCGGATCCATCAGTGTCATGGTGACCGAGGCAAGGCTCAGGGGCTTCCGGTCGCGCGTGCCGGCGAAGATGACATCTTCCATCCTGGCTCCGCGCAAGCTCTTGGCAGACTGCTCCCCGAGGACCCAGCTGATTGCGTCACTCAGGTTCGACTTGCCGCAGCCATTCGGCCCGACAATTGCGGCGATGCCGTGACCGGCGAACCGCATCTCGGTCTTGTCGCAGAATGACTTAAACCCCTGAATCTCAACGCGCTTGAGTCTGAGCAATGGCGTTTCCCTTCAAGAACATAAACTTCGGATTTCCGAGAACCGGAAGGGCTCTCGACTCGGGGGATGCCTTCATAGTAAACGCCTCCCGGCAAAAAGTAAAGGAGGCGCCGTACGCAATATTGTGCCCGATTCTGCGGTGCAACTATATATAGTAGCTTGCGGGCGCAGCTTCGCAAGGATGTCTGCTTTGGAGCGGTAGCTCTCAGGGTGTCACCGCGTCTTCCACTCGATCCGGATCGTGTAACGATTCACGCCTGGCGCCGGATCTTCCACGCGGATTCGGACTGAGTTGTGGTTCGCATCCGACGGCTGCTCGACGATCGAGACAGACCCCGGGCCGCTCAGCTTCTCGACTTTGACCTCCAAAGGTCCGAACTCTGGAAGCGGATGCGAGAGAACCAGCGATGCATCCTGCACCGGACCTCCGGCCCGCACGTCGAAGCGGGCTTCCTGACCGGCAAGCACGATGTCGAGCCGTTCATCCGCGAGGAGCGTGAGGATGCCCTCTCCCTCTGGCGCGTCCGGCTGCGGTGTCAACACGTGGCCCGCTGCCGGTGAGGCCGCGGTCTCCGAAACAGGCTGCGGGGTGGCGGCGGGCGCTGTCTGGGCCGTAGTCTGAACAGGCGCTGCGGCGGTTACGGGACTGGCTGGCATCTCCCCGATTCCGAGGTAGGGGTTGCAGACGTAGTCCGTGGAGAAGAGGGCGGGGTTTGGCATCCGCAGTCCGACAGAAATGGCGTAGGCCGGATCGAGCGCCCATTGTCCGACATTGAGGACTTTGCGCCGCAGCGTCAGCGTGTCGTGCCAGCCCCAGAACGGCTTGGCCGAGTTGCTCGCGTGCTTTCGTCCGAGGAAACTGCCTGCGATGGCATCGAAGGGGACTCCCGGCCGTCCGCCGAAGGGCCGGTAGACGAAGAATTGATCAAAGGTTCTCTCCTTCCATCCCGCGCCTCGATTGGCCCTGGTCCACCAATGATCGTAGATGGAGAGCAGCTCGTAGCCGACATTCCGGGCGTCCGGATGCCTGGGGTGTTCGGCAACGCCTTTGTAGATGTAGGTGACGCCGGTACCGCCGGGAAAGGTCATCGCGCCGAGCTGAAAGCGATCCGTCTTGCTCGCGCTGCCGTAGATGCCATGGCCGCCGGATTCGACAAATACCACCGGCCTCCCCTCGTGCAGTTCCACCATTCCGTCAATATCGTGAATGCCGCTGGAGATCCTGTCATCTGCGACGTAGGTGTACACGTTGTTGTGGGCCAGAGTCTCCATCACCTGCAGCCGCCCGAACTCCGTGCCATCCTTGGCGACGGTCAGAATCAGCCCTTCGTTGTCGTTTTCATGGCAGGAGCCCGCGACGCACTTGTCGGAGTAGTCTCTAGGGTGGAAAAGGTTGTAGATGAGGAACCAGTGAGACTTTGTCTCCATGACGGCGTAGTA
>JADGHK010000225.1 GCA_019686145.1 Bryobacteraceae bacterium
CACAGTCGAGAACTACGCGAAATGGTACAAGGCGGAGCACAAGGCGCCCGATTTGCTGAGCCGCGCCGTTTATGGGCTGCCCGAATTTTGCCGCGAGCGAATCCGCGGCGCTGAAATGATCGCAAACCCCGGTTGCTATCCGACGGCTGCAAACCTCGCGATCCGGCCGCTCATCGATGCCGGGATCGTGGACCGCCAGGCGGGGATTATCTGCGACGCCAAAAGCGGAGTGAGCGGCGCGGGACGCAAGCCCAGCCTGCGTACGAGCTTCTGTGAAGTCACCGAGAACTTCTCGACCTATTCGCTGCTTGATCACCGGCATGTGCCGGAAGTCCTGATGAACTCCCATCTGGAGGAAAGCGAGTTCAGCTTCACGGCTCAGCTTCTGCCGCTCGATCGGGGCATTCTGGAGACAATCTATTTCAAAACGCGAGCGAGCGTTGCGGAGGTTGCCGAAGTCTATCACGCCCGTTATGCGCCGGAGCCTTTTGTCCGGATCTATCCGCCAGGTCAGGTTCCGGACCTTCGCTGCGTGCAGCGGACAAACTTCTGCGACATCGGATTCAAAGTGGACGAGGCCACCGGGCGCGCCGTTGTTGTAAGTGCGATCGACAACCTGGTAAAGGGCGCCGCCGGCCAGGCCGTGCAGAACATGAACCTCATGCTGGGCCTTGGCGAGACGGAGGGCCTGCTGTGAAGGTTCTGATCAAGCTGGGCGGCACGCTGCTCGATACATCAGAAACACGGTGCCGGCTGGCCCGGGAGATCGCGGCCCTTGGGAAAGACGGCCACCAGATTGTTGTCGTCCATGGCGGCGGCAAGCAGATGACCCGATTTCTGAGCGAACGCGGTGTCGAGAGCCGGTTTGTCAACGGGCTTCGGGTCAGCACGCCGGAGGTGATCGAGGCGGTCCTGAAGGTCCTTGCCGGAAGCGTCAACCGGGAGCTTGTAGCGTCGCTTGTGGCGGCGGGCGCGAACGCCGTCGGGCTGTGCGGAATTGACGGTGTTCTGGCGGAGGCGGAACCGATCTCGGAGGAGCTGGGCGCGGTGGGACGGATTGTCCGGGCGAATGCGCCGCTGCTCGATCTGCTTTCCGGAAACGGGTATCTGCCGGTGATCGCCTGCGTTGCCGGGGACCGTCAGGGCCGCATCTACAATGTCAATGCCGATTCGATGGCGGTTGCGATTGCCGCTGCCTTTGCCGCCGACCGTCTTCTCTTCCTTACGGACGTGGAGGGAGTCCGGGGTCCGGATGGTGTGATTCCCGAGCTGGATGTCGCCGGATCTGTGCGGCTGATTGAGGACGGAATCGCAACGGGCGGCATGCGCGCCAAGCTGGACGCAGCGTGTTCGGCGCTCGGGCAGGGAGTCGGGCAAGTGGTGATCGCCCCGGGGCAAGTGCCGGGAGCGGCGGCGCGCCTGCTGGCGGGCGAGGCGCTCGGCACGCGGATGGTGGCAAGCCGCGGATAGGACGCAGAAATGGATCTGGTTACGATCGAATCTCTCCGGCTCAAGCAGCCGGATTCGCCGGAATTTCCAACGCCGGTCAGCGTTTCTTCCGTGAATTATCGGAAAGCCTCGATGCGCGACGTGCCGGCGCTTTTGCGTCTTATCAACGCATATGCCGCCCAGGGAGTCATGCTGCCGCGGACCGAGTTCGAAATGTCCGAGAATATTCGTGATTTTTCGATCGCTCTTGCGGACGGACATCTGATTGGATGCGGCGCTCTTCACTTTTACGGCCCCACGATGGGCGAAGTGCGCTCGCTTGCGGTAGACCCGCGGGCCAAGGGTCTCGGTATCGGGCGCACCCTCGTCGAGATGCTGATCCGCGAGGCTGGCGAGTTTGACATCACCGGCCTGTTCGCTTTCACTTATGTGCCAGACTTCTTCCGAAAGCTGGGGTTTCGAGAGGTGGACCGGGGGGAGCTGCCGTTAAAGGCCTGGAAGGATTGTTTGAGCTGTCCCAAGTTTCAGTGCTGCGACGAAACTGCGATGCTGCGGCGGCTGCCTTCCTGACCCGCTGCCGGAACGTGCTGCCGCTTTCGCGGCTAATGGCCTGTAAACCTGACCTTAATTCTTTCGGGAATCCTGCCGGTCCCGCGAGTGGACTACCTCCATACTCGCTTAACTCCTAAATCTTTTGGTGTCAGAAATTACAGTTTTCCCTCTCTTTGTTCGAGAAAATCTCCTCTCACACTTTTTGGGTCCGAACAATTTAACTGTATGTTGAGAATTTCTCAAACCGAAGACCACTGTACTCTAGATAATTAACACTTGCTACACGCCGCCTCCCGGAAGGCGGCATCGACTTGAGGGAGATTAGAGGCGAAGCTTGAGATGAGAGCTCAGACTGTTGATGTGCGAGACTCGACCGGTAGAATCCTCTGCTGCACGATCTTCCGGCAAAGTGGGAAGAAACTACTCGCCAAAGGTCACACCATCAGCGAGGAGGATGTGCGCCTCCTGCAGACCGAGGGGATGAGCGAAGTCTGGGTAACCGAACTCGAGGAGGGGGAAGTTGCCGAGGACCAAGCGGTCTCGATGGTCGGAGCAGAGATGGCGTGCGGCTGTGTGGAAGTGAGGCTTGCTGCCGGAGGAAGGGCGAACCTGGTGGCGACTGAGCCTTGCTGTGTGCTGGTCGACGACGAATTACTCAGACAAATTAACTGCACTTCCAGTATTGTGATCGCGACCGCCACGAACTTCAGCTACGCGAAGCCTGGTCAGCGGATCGCAACCGTTAAAAGCGCGCCTTTTGCTGTTGCAAGTTCTCAACTGGAAGCAGTAATCTCGATTCTTAAAGAAAGAGGACCGATCCTACAGGCTCGCCCAATGCGAGACCCTCGTGTGGCTGTTCTCTATTGCGATCCGATCAGCGGCGATCGGGCCAGGCAGCTCTTTGAAAACATTATGCGCCAGCGGCTGGAGCGTTTCGGGGTGACCTCATATGTTCAGCATGCTGTGGTAGAGGACGAATCGGCGGTTACGGCGGCGCTCAGCCAGCTCCTCCGCTCCAGGCCCTCAGTCGTACTTGTCGCCTCCACGACGGCTCCTGCCGGACCTGAGGATGTCGTTGGCCAGGCGATGACCCGGGTCGGTTGTCATATGGAGCGATTCCTGGCTCCTGTAGAACCAGGCAATTTGTTACTATTGGGATACAAAGACAACATACCCATTGTTTCTGCGCCAGGCTGCTTCCGGTCGGCGAAGCCGAACGTTGTGGACATCGTGCTGCCCCCGATGCTGGCGCATTACAGGATTTCCGGCTGGGAAATCGCCTGTCTCGGTCATGGCGGTTTACTAGCTTAAAAGCTCCTCCACTACCACAAGTCGTTTCCTCCGAGCGGCTTGTGGGTGCTCCTCAGCCGGGCGTCTGACCAGCGCCCGGCTCTTTTTTCCCATTCCCTCCACTTCGCTCTACCGCCTGAAAGCGGAGGCCGGTGTTACATTTGAAGCGATGAGAATCGCAGAAGTCCGCTCGTTCCTGCTCTCTTATCCCCTTGCGAATCCCCTGAAGCTCCAGTACCACGGAGGCGAAAGAACGATTCTCAAACGGGATGCGATGCTGATCCGGGTCGAGGCCGACAACGGCCTGGTCGGTTACGCTCCCGGACAGGGCAGCGGGAAGATGCAGGCCGTCATTGAGCAGGTTGTCGCGCCCTTCTTGTCAGGCAGGTTCCTTGGCGATCCCGATGCGCTTCGCGTGCAGTTCCTTCAAGGACCGGGAGCGGATCCCTGGGCGGCCAAGGTGTACTGCGCCGTCGAGGTTGCTCTGTTCGACCTCATCGGGAAACAACGGGGGCTTCCCGTATCCGAACTGCTCGGAGGACGCGTGCGGGACCGCATCCGCCTTTATGGCAGCGCCGGTATGTATATGCCGCCCGAGAAGTATGCGGAGGAGGCTTCGGCTGTAGCCAGGATGGGATTTCGCGCTTACAAGCTGCGGGCGGGACTCGGGCCGGAAGGCGATATCGAGACTCTTCGTCAAGTGCGCAAAGCGGTCGGGCCGGACGTCGACCTGATGGTGGACGCTCATACTTGGTGGCGCATGGGGGACCGCAGCTACAGCCAGGAAACCGTGGAGCAACTGGCGCAGGAGATGGCCGGCTACAACATCGCCTGGCTGGAAGAGCCGCTGCCGCCCGATGACCACGAAGCGTATCTCAAGCTTCGGCGGGCAGACTACGTGCCGCTCGCAAGCGGCGAGCATGAACCCAGTGAGGACCGGTTTCGCGACCTCATCTGTACCGAGTGCGTCGACTACGTCCAGATGGACCTCGTTTGCCAGGGTGGCTACGCGGTGGGGCGGCGCCTGTTCCCGGAAATCGAGAAGGCCGGATTATCCTTTGCTTTCCATTGTTGGGGTACGGCGCTGGAAGTCATCGCAGCGGCGCATTTGGGAGTCTGCTGGCCGGAAAGCGTCGTCGGGTGGCTGGAATATCCCTGCTACTCCACGCCCGAAAGCATCGGCATGTACCCCTTCCCGCTTGCAGCCGAAATTCTCAAGAATCCCCTCGAAATCGATCATGGGGACCTCCTGGTCCCGCGCGAGCCCGGCTTGGGTGTCGAGGTCGATGAGTCCGTCATCGACAAGTACCCGTGGATTCCGGGCCCCTGGTCTTACTTCGACTGGATCTCGCCCCAGCAGAGATGGGCGGTTACGTCCGACCACAGCGAAAAGTGGTCGGGGGATGTCCAATAGCGCCATGACGGGAGGGTTGGCGGCCGGAGTCGCGGGCCTTGTTGCAGGCGGGAGCGTCCTTGCGTACGCTGCCCGGGCGCGGTCATCGACCCTGTTCGGCCCTTCGGTCTGGAGAGGGCCTCGCAATCTTCCGCGCATTGCTCTCACGTTTGACGATGGACCGAGCGAGGGCACCCCGGAGCTGCTCCGGATCCTGGACGAGTACAAGGTCAGCGCGACGTTCTTCCAATGCGGCGTCGCCGTGCGGAGGCTGCCGGACGTCGCGCGGGAGGTTGTAAAGCGCGGCCACGAGATTGGGAATCACAGCCACTCACACGCGCTTCTGTCGCTCCGCAGCGGCCGCTTTATCTATGAGGAACTCGCCGCCGCCAGCCAGGCCATTGCCGAAGCCACGGGCAGGACTCCAAGGCTGTTCCGGCCTCCCTATGGCGTCCGGTGGTTCGGCCTGGCACAGGCGCAGCAGCGGCTTGGGCTCCTTGGAGTGATGTGGACGGTGATTGGCAGAGA
>JADGHK010000226.1 GCA_019686145.1 Bryobacteraceae bacterium
TGAGGGCTGGGATGGTCAGTGCCCGGCAGCACCAGATCGAGGAATCGATTGTCGTCGGGTGACATGCCCAATTGCGCGAGAGCGCGGAACCGCGCCACGGTGTCGGCAAGGGACTCACCCGTACGCGGTTCGAAGTCGGCGCGATGGATGGGCTTGGGCGTGTCGGGGTACAGTCGGGCCAGAGCGTGCAGCGCGTACGCCGTCGTGACAAAGCCGGTCAACGCATTCCGGTTCCAGCGGCCATAAGGATCCTGCATTCTCAGCAGAGCTTCCACACCGCGCTTGACCGCGGGGTCGCGATCATCATAGCCGAGCGCCTGCAGCGCGGTGATCGCCAAAGCCGTGGGCGCCGGATCGATATCCTTCGGGTCGTCCGTACCGTTCTTCCAGGTCTTGCCGTCGTCCGTCGAGATGCCGGGGTGGAAACCCCAGGATCCGTCCGGCTTCTGGATGCCGCGGAGGCGCTTCTCATCGGCGGCCACCTGCTTGCGGATTCGCTCCCACAACGCCTTCGCCTCGTCGGATTCCTGCCGCAACGCCAGGTAATCGGCAGGGAACGTGTTGAGGAAGAACTCGATGCGGTTTGAAAGATCGTCACTGTATTTCGGCCTGACTTCCAGAATCTTCGCTGCCTTTTCCTCGAGCGCCGCGAGGTATTTGGGATCGCGCGTCTGCTCCCAGGCCCGCTTCAGGATTTCGCCTGCAAAACGATAGACGATCGACTGGCCGACGTTCGACCCCGGACCTGCCGCGTTAATGCCGCTTGGATCCGCCGATTGCAAAACAAAATTAGCGGTGCGGACCTGCTGGGCCGAATGCAGACGCCGCGGGGGCAGCAGTGTTTCGAGCGTCGTAATGTTATAGCCGGCAACCCTTGTTCCGGCTGGGCCGTCGCCGAGATCGAGCGGAGCCAGACTCGTGTTATTGGCCGCGTCCTGCAGAGTATTGGTAGGCCGCAACGACTCGTAGGCAAGATTCACAAGGTGCCGGAAGTTCGCTATGTTCTCCACCCGGTAGCCCTTCAGCATGGGAACCACCGGACCCCAGACACCCGACTGCGTATGGCAGCTCATGCAATGCGAGCCAAGCAGACTGCCGGTGTCGCGAATCCGCCGGTCCACGCTTGCGCCCCTCGGGCGGTTCAGCAGCCAGGCGTCGACTTGCGCAATGTGATCGTACATCGCCGCGCGCACAGCCTCACGAGGATCGGTGTAGGGCGCGGGGCGGCGGAGGCGGAGCTCCACCTCGTAACCAGGCGAATTCGCTTCTACCTTGAGAAGGTAGACTCCACCGGGCTTGAGTATCCGGCTGATTGCCGTACGGTGCGGTTCGGTCTGTTGGTGAACCCGCTCATTGGCATTGGCGCCCTCGCGGTACTCTTTGCCGTCGGGCGTATAGAACAGAAGCTGACTCACCACCAAGGGATCGGGGACCGTCAGATTGGCTGTGAAGAGGCGCGGTTCGGAGCCGTTGAACTCAATGCGGAACCAATCGAGCCCGGTTTCGCCGATCTTGCCGTTGTCGAAGTATTCGATGTCGTCCGCGCTGCCGGTGATGTGGAGAGTTTCGTCGCCTCCCGAAGCGCCGATGGCGACAGGCTGAGCAGTGGCGATGGAGTCGTTGGGCTCGGCCTCAATGATCATGCCGCGCTTGGAGACGCCGAAATTCACGGGCTTGACGGAGGCGCTGAGGGGTACTTTCCATCCGGCTGGCCAGGGCGTCTTCCTCGGGAAGGCGTCAATCTTCTGCACCGTGCCCGGCTCGCGCCAGCGGGGGAGGTTGAAGATGGGCTCCTCATCCTCGACGGCTGACACCTTTAAGGTTATGGGCCCTGCTTTCGGCGCCTTATAGACCATGTAGAAGTCGGGGTCGAGTGCGTGCAGCACTTTCCGGTATCCGGCCCATTCCACCGCAATGCGGCCGTTGGGCGGCAGCTTTGAGGGGGCCGGAATGCCGACAGAGACCTCGACCGTCTGCCCACTTGCAAGCGGGTACGTGCGCGAGTAGCTCCCGGCGAACTCAAGCCGGTCAGAGGCAGCATCACCAGCTGTTATGGACAGGGAAACAGCAAGAATGAGGAACGCCCAACGAATCATCATGGCTCCGAAAATAGTCCCGACTATCCTATCAAGGCAGTGCTCAACATAGAGCGGCAAGCTGCCTGAACAAAGCAAATATCATTGGGATTATAGTTCCGTTTACACGCCTTGTCTTCCATCTAGGTAAGTTGCGTAGGGGTGCTCCGGATGGCATCGTAGAAGTTGGCTGATCCGGTACAAGCCATCCTTCACGGCGGTGATCTCACCGCCTTCCTCGAAGCCGGCAAGTCCTCCTGGCGGCAGCTCGGTTCCCTGCGCCGCATCTACGGCTCGGCGCCGGGTGAGCTTCGGGCGCTCGCCTACGACTGCGGCCCCGATCCGAAGCTGCCCTCGTACGCGTTTGCCGCTTTCTCCGCTCCCAGGCCCGAAGGGACCCTCCTCCAGCGTTCGGTCGTAGCGCTCTGGCTTGAACGTCCGGTACTGGTCCTGTTTGATCTCTGTCAGGGGAGCGATCGTCCCGCGCAATGGATTCTTGACGGTGCGGAGGATCTCCAGCTGGACGGGAAGACCACATCTTTCCGCGTTCCCGGGTGGCCGGACCGCTTCCACCTGAGTACCGTGTGGCCTGCCGCGGCAGAAGTCAGGAGAACGAAAGACGGTATCGAACTGCTTGCGAGCCGGGCTGCGGAACCGGTCTTTGTGCATGTCCTGCGGACGGCTCCCGGCCCGGAGGCTTCGCCGCTTTCCGGCTTCGAGCTGGCGGGCGCGCGAATGGGCGAATGGGTGGTCCTGTTTCACACGGAAAGCCGCACGGCCAGATCCCCGCTGTCGTTCGAAGCACTCGGCGGAGAGAGAGTTCGAGTCCTGCTGACCGGGCTGGCGCCAGGCGCGTGGGAATTGTGGCGGAACGGTTGGCTGGAGGACCCGGATGGAGTTGTGCGGCCACAGGCGGCTGCTCTCTACTTTGAAGCCCGCCCGGGAGACTTCTTCCTACGCCGGCTCGGTTGAGAGGATTGTCACTCAGACGTCTCGCGCTCGATTTTTCGGGATAAGATCACCCGAGCCTTGTAAGCGCTGGTGTGCACAGGAATCTAGAGGCGCAGCAGGCGAGCGGCATTATCGTGAAGGATCTTACGAACAACCTTAGCATTTGGGGCAAGCCGGCGTATCGCAGCAAGACACTGTGACCCCGAGCACTTCGGCCCGTAGCCATCGACATCATTGCAGTCGCTGCCAAAGAGGAGTTTGTCCTGATGGCGGGCCAAAAACTCCCTGGCGTGGTCTTCATCCCGAAGCAGAGCGTTCAGTCCTGAGCCGGCCGAGAGATCGCCGTAAATATTCGGATAGTCGGAAAGGTAGCGATCGGTCCAACCGCCGGGAGTGACCTTTGTCTTCGGATAGAGCACCTTCTGATCCAAATTCTTGTCAATGTTGCCCCACCAGGTCTGCGCGTGGCCGATGAAGTTCACCTTTGGGTACTTCTCCAGAATCTTGTAGAAGCGGTCAAACCCAAGGTTGTACTTTTCGTGCTCGAAGTGCATGAGCACGGGCACATGGAACTCCGCGGCAATCTCGGCGATCTTCTGGATGTGCACCGAGTCGCAGGCGACTGGGAACTTCTGCTCTCCAATCCCAATGGCTCCGCTTTTCAGGTACTTACGGAGGACGGTTTCGGTCTCGGGAAGATCTGGCAGTTCATTGGCGAAGTAAACAAACTCTTTGGGATAGCGGCGTGCAAGCTGCACGACCGTATCGTTCCCTCCGGCGCTCGCCGCCAGACCATACCTGGAGCCGGCCGGCAGCAGAACCGTGCGCGTAACCCCGAGCCTTCGCTGGTGTGCGACCAACTGGTCGTCGGTTCGCCCGGAGTAGTTCGTGTGCTGATGGATATCAATGATTGGCTCCGCCGCGTTGAGCACCAGTGCTCCTGCTGCAGCTGAAAGGAAGCCTCGCCTTGTCACCTCGCCTGCGCCTGTTCGCATCGTCCCGGTCCTCAGCTCTCTATCCTAACAGGTACCGAGTCACATACCGACGTCTGTAAATTCCTACACAATTCAGTACTCTCGCGGTGACAAATTCAGTGTTTATATGGTGACAAGGAGCAACTGTATGCATATACTTTACCTGAATCGGGCAGCAAATCCGGGTTGGCTTAGGCCTTTTCCTGACGCCGAAGTAAATCACCTCCTATTCTTGAAATGAAAGTGCTCTTATCGGCGCTATTTATCCCTGTTATTGAGGTTGATGTGCAATGTGCGCGCGGATAACACGTAGAAAAGGATTGACTGGGTTGTCAAATCTCACTCGAAACATCTGCCAGCTGATGGTTATAGTTGGAGTTACGGTGAACCTGGGCGTCGCGGAAATTCCGGACCCGTCCTGCGAAGCCTACGAGGCGTGGCAGGTCCAATCCAACGTGCGTTCGGATGCCCTCGGAATTCGGAACATCGCCTTTCCGGAGGCCAACGCTACGTACTGGGGAACGCCGCTGGAAGCGCCGCTTGGTACCCAGGTCGTTATCACGGGCAGGTATCCCAAGGCCCGCTACATGGCATTTCAGCTCTACGACAACGAGCGTAATGTAGTTGGCGCGATTAACGACGCTGATATCAACCCGGACCCGGGGCAGAATAATCCGTTTCGGTCGGGAAGCGAGCAGGGGACATATACCATAAGAATCGTCTTTGGCCGGCAGCCTCTTGTCAAGCCGCCGAACACCATTTATACGGCCGGCCTTACGAACGTTCTGCTGCTCTACCGCATTTACTACCCTGATAATCCGGAGGATCTGACGGGTGGGGCGTTCGATCCGCAGCTTCCAACCATCACCATGAACGGCCGTGTGCTGTCGTCGTGTCCTCCAAGGCCGATCATCACTCCGGAGGATGCAACCGTTTGGGGGCGCCTCGATAACGGCGACTGGGCGGGAACTGTACCGGCAGGGCCGCCGCCCGCTATCGTCTCGAATCCTCCAATCTGGACTCTAGTCGCCACCAACCGGTTCACACCGTTCTACCCGAGCGCGGATAACAGCTACATGAACACGTTGATCAGCCGGGAGTACCTCCGCCCGCCGTACAACTATGACATGGTTGTGCTGACGTTTCGTGCGCCGACGTTCACGAACACGCAAGCTGGAGAGCCGCCCTACTGGTCCAC